>CAPBNZ010000012.1:0-10618 GCA_948585895.1 uncultured Clostridia bacterium
TTAATACAACTAGAAAATGGTATTCATATAGATGATGAGAGAATAAAAGTGATACTAGAAGAAGAAAAATTAGATACCTTTAGTTTAAATGTTAAAGAAATAGAAAAGTGTGAAAGATTATATATTTCATCTGATGTATTACTTACAACGAAACAGGAAAAAGCATTTAAAGATAATAATGTTGAGGTATATATCATTCCTGAATATTATTTTGACAGCGAAATTAAGGAGGTGCAATAGTATAATGCAAGGAATCCTTCCTTGATATTTTTTATTTTATCACAGAAGGATTTATTTACACAACTTTTTCTATACACTCAATAAAAATGATGAATTGTTGATGTCAGTGCATTTTCAATTCATCATTTTTATTTTTGAAATAAAGAATTTATTCTGTTTTTTCTAATTCTTTACTATTAGTAGTTTTTCTTTTTAAAATTAAATTAGAAAGTATCATTCCTAGTCCTATAACAATAGATGCAAAGCTTACAATAGAACCAATATAAGGAATTAAACCAACCAACCATAAAACAATAGAAGAAACAATTAACATACCAAACACACCAATTGTTTTTTGGATTTTTAACTTATCACACACAACATAATTGACAGTAATAACAAACACAGAAGTACTAATAGCTATTAAAATAAATAAGGTAAATAATAATAATAAACCTAAAGTAGAAGTGATTCCTAGAACCAATAATAAAATAGATGATAAGATTCCAACAATTGGAGCTAAAATTCCAAATCCAATAACAGGTAGAATTTTTTTAGTTGTTAAAAGAGAAGTATTATTTTTTAACAATTTAGGGGTAAGCCATAAGCATAATAGCCAAATAACAACAATCGTTACAACAAAGGTACCTAAAGATAAGATTTGTGTTTGGATTGTATTATCATCTGAAAAGATTTCTTGTTCAAATTTAGTTTCTCCAGTAACAACACCTTCTGGAATAGAAATTTCTTGTTTTGCGGAATATCTCAAATTTCCATGAATGTTACCAGTTACATTAGAATCTTGTGCAAAGTTAAGGCTAGCACAATCGATAAAAGCATTTCTTCCAATTGAACCAAAGATGTTAATTGTATTACATCCTACTCTAATATCACGATAAACATACCCAGTAATTGTTATATTTTCAGAAGCTGAGTATAAATCGTAAACAACACCATTTACAGTAACATTTTTAGCAAAAGTGAATAAATTACTAAAAACATATCCTTGTTCTCCAATGGTAACAGTATTGGCACAAATAAAAGCATCTCCACCAATTTGTGAATTAATGGTAACATGATTAGCTACTACAAATAAGTTTCCATCCACAATATAATCAATGGTAACATCATCACCAGTCAAATACACGTCAGATTTTTTGAGGTTTTTATCCTCTGTTGTAGCTGTTGCTGCTTCAGGAGTTGGTTCTTCTTCTGAAATCGGTGCTATGTCATAATTAGCTGTATTTTTAGATGCTGTTCCATCTGGTGTTGCTATATCATCAGCAGTTTTATTTTCTGCTCTTACCATAGGAAGTGTAAGAGTTAAAATAATGACAAATAAAATAGCAATTACTTTAAATTTTCTTTTTAACATATAAAATCCCTCCTAAAATTTATATATATAAATATGTAAAAACTATATATCTTTATTTAATTTTTGTCAAGGACTAATCAAGAAGCAAAGAAGCTACTAATGATATGGGAGTTTCTTAGTCAATGATTTGATTCATAAAACTTACAAAAACCATTAACAGGGCAAGTATTGCATTTAGGATTTCGTGCTATACAAGTATTTCTTCCATGCCATACAAAGATATGATTAATATCTTTCAAATATTCTTTTGGAAAAATTTTTATTAAATCCTGTTCAATTTTTTCAGGTTCTTTATTCTGTGATAATCCAATTAAATTCGATATTCTCTTAGCATGTGTATCAACAGCAATCCCTTCAGCCATACCAAAAACCTCTAGCATAATAACATTAGCACTTTTTCTTCCAATACCTGCCAAACTTGTTAGTTCATCCATTGTATGAGGAACTTCACCATTAAAATGTTCTAAAACTTGTTTTGCACACAATTTTATATTTTTTGCTTTATTTTTATAAAAACCACAAGGATGAATGAAATCTTCTAATTCGTGGATATCAATGGTAGCAAAATCTTGAATGGTTTGGCAACGTGAAAAAAGTGCTGGAGTAGTTTTATTTACTCTTTCATCTGTACATTGAGCAGAAAGCATAACAGCAACTACCAATTCAAATGGTGTAGAGAAATCTAAACTACAAGTAGCATCTGGATATCTTTTTTTTAATAATTCAATTAGTGTGACAGCATCTTGTTTTTTCATAACATCATCTCCTAGCAATATTGTATAAAATAAAACATAAATAGTCAAATCGTCACCATTGGTTCCGGGTTTAAATGGGGATGTCATTAATGATTCCAGACTTAAATAGGAATGTACTGATGTTTCTGAGGTTGAACGGGGAAGCAACAAAAGTTTAAACTATTTGCAAACACCACATAAGCAATTGGAATAAGATAAGTAAATGAGATTGGGATTAACATCCTATTTTTATTTAGAAACTTATTTTGTACAAGGGGAAAAATTATAGTATTGGGAAAGTTAGGGGCTGATAGAATTTGTAACGAAACAGAACAAAGAAATAAGACTTCTTACAATTTTATTAGGATACAGCAGGGGAAATCTACATAAAAAGGAACCAATAATGAAAAAAAATAATATAATATACAAAAACAGTGGAGGTAATAATATGTTAAAATTATTTAGAAAAACGCTTGCTATTTGTTTAATTGGTTTAGGATTAGGAATTTTATTAGTATTATTGCTTCCTATAACAGGTTGGCTATTTATCATTGGTGTTGTTGTGATTTGTGTAGGATTTATGTGGCTTGCTTGTTAAGCATTATTTGCTGTTATAAAAAGGAGGGAGATACATATGACAGTAGTGGTAAAAAAGGTACCAAAATTTCTAAGAGGATTTGTAAAATTAATTTTTGGGATTAAAGAGTAAGGAAATGTGAGGAAAAGGAAACGTTTCTTTTTGGATATTTTTGTCCATTAGGAAGCGTTTTTTTTGTTGCAAAGCAAAAATAAAAAATTTTTCTATACAATACATTCCACAAAAGATTTTAATCATGTCACTTTTGTTCTTGTATATAACATAAATATAATAGAAATAACATAAAAAGTGTTGATAAAAAGAGAAAAATGCTATAGTATCCTTTGTAAGGAGGAAGATGCATATGTTAAAGAAATTTTTAAGTAGTTGTTTATTTGTAATTTTTTTATCGGTTAGTTTATATACAACTAAATGTTATGCTACATTTGTCGTAATAACAAATGATAATTTAGAGGAGGCATTCCAAAGATTTGTTTCATCAGAAGCAAATAAAGAGAATTACAATATTTCGGTCTCAAATAATGTAATAGATATAACAGTGGATAATGAAAATTATACTTTAAATTATGATTTAACAAACAAACCAATTTTTTCTATAGAAATTCCGATAACAAAAGGAATGAATTTTACAGAGTTTCAAGAAAAAAATGATGAAGTAATGTTACTTATACTTGGTTATATAGCGGTTGCTAATATACAAGGGAGTGAAATGGAAGATGCTATTAGTTATTTCGTATTTTCTTATTTAAATTCAGTTTTTAATTCCTCTTGGATGAATGAAGACCCATATGTAATTGTGAGAAATCGGAGTTACAGGAAACAAAAACGAAATATATGAATCCGAATTTGGCGAAAAAGTAATAGAATATGTAAATACTATCTATAAAGATAAAGGAATGATAACTGATTCATCGAAAGATTTAATTAATTCTTATGAGTTATCTTATGAAAAAAAGGAGGTAACAGATATTTCGTGTAAAATAGTTTTTACATTAAGTATAAATCCAGATGCTGATTTTTCAAAATGAAAGGGATTTAAGAATCGTGCAGCAGATTCTTTAGAAAATAATATCACAACAACAGTAAAGAATCCAATAGATAGTAATCCACAAACACTATCTACAGAGGAAGAGACAATAAGCTCAATTCCTTATGCAGGTATCCCAATCAACAATTTTGCAACTTTAATAACGAAAGAACTAATCGTTATTATTGTGCTAGCAATTTTAATAATGTTAATAATAGGATTTACGATTAGAAACAGGAAAAATAAAAGAAATTAGGAAGTTTTGAGTCCATAACTAAAAGGAGAAATAATTTGAATACAGGAGAAAAAAGGCTAATTTATACCTTATTAATTATAATAATTATCTTTTCTGGTATTTTATTATATAAAATGAACAAAAACCAATATAATATAAGCTTATACCATGACATTGTTAGCGAATATGATAAAATTATCTAGGAATATGATAGAGATAAACAAATTCATAGCAATAGAAATCACAAAGAAAACACTTATATTGTAGTAAATGCACAAGGAGAAAAATACAAAATAGTAGGAATTAAAATTCCAAAAATAGATGTAAATTATCCTATTATTTCGGAAACAACAGAATCCTATTTAAAAATTGCTCCAACAAAATTATATGGTCCTAATATCAATGACATTGGAAACTTTTGTATAATAGGACATAATTATTTAAATAATATATTATTTAGCAGGTTATCAGAATTAGAAGAAGGGGATAATATATTTTTGACTGATAATTCTGAAAGGATAGAAAAATATAGTGTCTATGATAATTATGTTGTAGAAGAAAAAGAGGTAAGTTGTCTTAACCAAAATACAGAAGGGAAAAAAGAGGTGACTTTGATAACTTGTACTAAAAATAGGAATAAAAGATTAGTTGTAAAATGTATAAAATGAAAAAGTATTTATTATTATTTATGAAGGTGCTTGTAATATGTTGAAGATATCTATGTATAGGATAAGATATTTTTAGTTTATTTGGATTAAGTGATAAATGGAGAGCTAAAATTAATAATTTAATAATAAAAACAAAAAAAGAGCTGTTTAAGCTCTTTTTACTTTACCATCTTTTAAACATTTTGCACATACATATATTCTTTTTGCTTCACCATTTACCTCAGCTTTTACTCTTCTTAAGTTTGGTTTCCATGTACGAGGAGACCTTTTACTAATATGAGAACGAGTAATACTAAGTTTATTTCCATGACTAGCTGTTTTTTGACAAATTTCACATACTGCCATTCTTAATTGCACCTCCTAAATCTTTAAATAAATTGACTATTAACAAGTTTAACACAAAAAAATAAAAAAAACAAGTATTTTTTGAAAAATATAAAAAATTCCTTGCAAAATAGGAAAAATGTGTTATAATGTATAAGCTATGTGAAATAAAGAAAGGATTGAAAAGAATGAATTGTAAAGTAGAGGAAACAAAAAATGCAAATGAAGTAAAATTAGAAATAACAATTGAGGCTCAAAAATTTGATGAAGCCATCAAGAAAGTATATTTTAAAAGTGCAAAATATTTCAACATACCAGGATTTAGAAAAGGAAAAGCACCAATGCAAATCGTAGAAAAATACTATGGAAAAGAAATTTTCTACGAAGATGCTTTTAATGAAATAGCACAAGATGCTTTAGAGCAAGCAGTAAAAGAAAATAACCTAGAAATAGTTAGTAGACCAGATATTGAAGTAACACAAATTGAAAAAGGAAAAGACTTAGTATTTACAGCCATTATGCAAACAAAACCAGAAGTTGAACTTGGAAAATATAAAGGTATAGAAATCAAAAAAATTGAGTATAATGTATCAGATGAAGACATAAACCATGAATTAACCCATATGCAAGAACATAATTCAAGACTAATTACAATTGAAGATAGACCAGTTGAAAGTGGAGACATTGCAACTATTGATTTTGAAGGATTTGTAGATGGAAAAGCTTTTGATGGAGGAAAAGCAGAAGGGCATGAATTGGAAATAGGAAGTAACACATTTATACCAGGGTTTGAAGATCAAGTAATTGGTATGAAAATTGACGAAGATAGAGAAATCCAAGTAAAATTCCCAGAAGAATATTTTTCTAAAGAATTAGCAGGAAAAGAGGCAACCTTTAAAGTAAAAGTTCATGAGATTAAGAAAAAAGAATTACCTGAATTAGACGATGAATTTGCAAAAGATGTTAGTGAATTTGATACTTTAAAAGAACTAAAAGAAAACATCAAAGAAAAACAACAAAAACAAAATGATGAAAAAGCAAAATATGAAACACAAGAAGCAGTTATGAAAGCAGTTTGTGAAAATGTAAAAGTAGAAATTCCATCTGGAATGATAGAAACAGAAATTGATAATATGTTAAAAGACATTGAACAAAGATTATCATATCAAGGATTAAAATTAGAACAATATCTTCAAATGATGGGTAAATCAGAAGCTGATATGAAAAAAGAATATGAACCTCAAGCAATCGAAGGAATAAAATCAAGATTAGCTTTAGAAGCAGTTATCAAAGCTGAAAAAATAGAAGCAACCGATAAAGAAGTAGATGAGAAACTAAAGGAAATGGCTAAGAATTATGGAAAAGAAAATGATGAAGAATTCTTAAAAAATGAAAATGTAAGAAACTATATAAAAGAAGGATTAGCATCAGAAAAAGCAATGAATTTCTTAGTAGAAAATGCAAAAATAAAATAATAAACAATAGAAAGGCTGAGGGTAAAATTAAGAAGTTAAATTTTAGCCCCAGCTTTTTGGATTTTATATCGTTTTCTATTTAAAATGAAGGATGTAAATAGAAACAAAAAGGAGGAAAATTATGTTAGAAAGAAGCAGTTTAGTACCATATGTAGTGGAACAAACCAGTAAAGGAGAGAGATCTTATGATATTTTCTCAAGATTATTGAAAGATAGAATTATATTTTTAGGAGAAGATGTGAATCCAACTACATCAAGTTTAATCATAGCACAATTGCTATTTTTAGAATCAGAGGATCCAGATAAAGACATCAATTTATATATTAATTCACCAGGAGGATCGATTACAGATGGAATGGGAATTATTGATACAATGAATTATATTAAATGTCCAGTATCTACTATATGTGTAGGTATGGCAGCAAGTATGGGGGCAGCATTACTGGCAGCAGGAGAAAAAGGAAAAAGATTTGCAACACCAAATGCAGAAATTTTAATTCATCAACCATTAATTGGTGGTGGCGGAATTTCAGGGCAAGCAACAGAAGTAAAAATTCATGCAGACCATTTAGTAAAAACAAGAGAGAAATTAAATAAATTTTTGAGTGATAGAACAGGTCAATCAATAGAAACTATCCAAAAAGATACAGAAAGAGATAAGTATATGGCAGCAGAACAAGCTTTAGAATATGGTTTAATTGATGGAATTATGGACAGAAGAAAATAGATAAAACAAATGGAACAAAAGGGACAGACAAAAATGTTTCATAAGTACAGAATATCAAAAAAGGTTTCTGTTTCGATTCTTTCTTTTTTATAAAAGTGTATTTTTTAAATGCACCCACTTGATAATGAATAGTCATTTATCCCTAGGTGCTATATCATCAACAAGAGTATATTGGTCTGCTGATGATAAATTATTATGAAATAAAATTAGAATGAATGGAAAAGTGACAATCTAAGAAAAATCTGAATAGTAACCAAAAATTATTAAAAATTTGAAACAAAAAGACCTGTCCCTAATGTTTCAAAAGGAGAGAATAAAATGGCAAAGAATGATATACCTAAAAGTGTAAGATGCTCTTTTTGTGGAAAATCACAAGAAAATGTTAAAAAAATAGTAGCAGGACCAGGCGTATACATTTGTGATGAATGTGTTGAACTTTGTACAGGCATTATAGAAGCAGAATTATATGATGATGAGAAAGCAGGATATACATTAAATCAGTTAAATAATATTCCAAGTCCCAAAGAAATAAAACAGGTGTTAGATGACTATGTAATTGGTCAAGAAGAAGCAAAGAAAACGTTATCTGTAGCTGTATATAATCATTATAAAAGAGTTGCACATGAAGAAAATGCAAATAAAGACGATGTTGAAATTCAAAAAAGTAATATTTTACTTTTAGGACCAACAGGTTGTGGAAAAACATTGTTAGCAAGAACTTTAGCTAAAATACTAAATGTACCATTTGCAATAGCAGATGCAACTACATTAACAGAAGCAGGATATGTGGGCGAAGATGTGGAAAATATCTTATTAAAATTAATTCAAGCAGCAGATGGAGATGTTCAAAAAGCTGAAAAAGGAATTATTTATATTGATGAAATAGATAAAATAACAAGAAAATCAGAAAATCCATCTATTACAAGAGATGTCAGTGGAGAAGGTGTACAACAAGCCTTACTAAAAATTATTGAAGGAACTGTTGCATCAGTACCACCTCAAGGAGGAAGAAAACATCCAAATCAAGAGTTGATTCAAATTAATACAGAAAATATATTAATTATATGCGGAGGAGCTTTTGAAGGATTAGAAGATATCATAAAAAATAGAACAGGGGAAAAAGCTATTGGATTTGGAAGCCAAATTAAGAGCAAAAAAGAAATGAAACAATATGAAATTTTTCAAGAATTATTACCACAAGATTTATTAAAATTTGGTTTAATACCAGAATTTATAGGAAGATTGCCAATTATCGCAACTTTAAGAGAATTGAATAAAGAAGCCTTAGTAAAAATATTAGTAGAACCAAAAAATGCTTTAATAAAACAATACCAAAAATTATTCCAAATGGATGGTGTTGAGTTAGCTTTTGAACAAGAAGCGATTGAAGCTATTGTTGAAAAAGCAATAGAGAGAAAAACTGGAGCAAGAGGACTTCGTTCTATTATAGAAGACATCATGAGAGATATTATGTATGAAATACCATCTAATCCTAATATTGAAAAATGTACGATAACTAAAGAGACTGTTTTAAATGGTGCCAAACCAGAAATAGTAGTGAAGGAAGAGAAGACAGTTTGTAAATCAGTAGTAAAAAAGGAAAGACAAATGCCTCAAAAACAGAATAAAAAGGAAACCGCATAGGTAAATGAAATTAACTTAAAGTTAAACACAAATTAGAAGCAAAAGTGATTCCTTTTTCTATACAAAAAAATAAATACATTCCACAGAAAATTTCTATGAAATTTTCAAAGAAGGACAAAAACGTGACATGTAAGCAATTAAAAAAAAACAAAAAGTGTAATCATGCACTTTTGTTTTTTTATACAATTTTGGAAAGTAAAATTCATATATTTTAATAAAGGAGGAATCCAAAATGAAATATATGGAATATGAAAGAGAAGCAGTAGTAGAATATGCTAAAAAATGGGCATATTCACGAAATCCTCAATATTATAATTTTGATAATGTCGGTGGAGACTGTACTAGTTTTGCATCCCAATGTATCTATGCTGGAAGTCAAAAAATGAATTATACAAAAAATTTAGGTTGGTATTACATTAATGGAAACAACAAATCACCATCATGGAGTGGAGTAGAATACTTATATCAATTTCTAATTACAAACAAGAGGGTTGGTCCACAGGCAATAGAAACAACGCAAAATAATCTACAAATAGGAGATATTGCACAATTGTCTTTTGATGGAAAGAAATTTAGCCATACATTAGTCATTGTAAAGATTGAAAGCAAATTTACATTACGTGGAATTAAGATTGCATCTCATACGTTAGACAGTCTTGATAAAAGAATTTCAGAATATAATTTTGAAAACATTAGATTTATTCATATTGAAAGAGTAGGGATTTAAGAGAAAATTAATATTTTCTCTATTTTTTATTCATAAAATATATGGTATACTAATAACGAAGGGGAAATGAAAAATGTATAATGTATTGGTAGTAGATGATGATAAGGAAATTGTAGGAGCTATCGAAATTTATCTAAAAAAGGAAGGTTATCAAATATTAAAAGCATATAATGGCAATCAAGCATTAAGAATGATACAAGAAAATGAAATTCATCTAATTATATTAGACATTATGATGCCAGAAAAAGATGGAATAGAAACATTAGAAGAAATTAGAAAGAACAAGAGTGTACCTGTTATTTTGTTATCAGCAAAATCAGAAGACTATGATAAAATAGGAGGACTAAACTCAGGAGCAGATGATTATATTACAAAACCTTTTAATCCATTAGAGTTAATTGCAAGAGTTAACTCTAATTTAAGAAGATATGTAAGTTTAGGTTCATTAGAAGAAAAATCAGACAGTAAGATTTATCAAAGTGGAGAATTAGTAGTAAATGATGAAACAAAAAAAGTCACTGTAGATGGGCAAGAAGTGAAACTAACAGCAACTGAATTTAATATCTTAAAATTTTTACTAGAAAACAAAGGAAAAGTATATTCTATTCCAGAAATTTATGAAAATGTATGGAAAGAGGAAGGATTTGGTGCAGAAAATATTATTGCAGTACATATTAGACATATTAGGGAAAAAATTGAAATAAATCCGAAAGAACCGAAATATTTAAAAGTAATATGGGGAGTAGGATATAAAATAGAAAATGATTTTAGGGACGGAGGAAAAAATCATCATTAAATATCGTATCCTCAAAATAATAATGTGTGTTTGAAGGGATAAAATTTAAATCTTGTGTCTATAGCATAA
>CAPBNZ010000012.1:10672-30990 GCA_948585895.1 uncultured Clostridia bacterium
ATCTTATGTTATATTTTAATTCCAGTATTTGTAGCAATATTTCGGGCTTAGCATATTTCATATGGCATTTCTGGATGAATTTGGAATAAACAAGGAAGAAAATACCTATTCGCAAACAGAAAATTTTGCTAACAATTATTTATATTTTTTTATTGGAAAAGTGTCAGAGTGTCAAAATTTAACAAACGATTATAATTTTATGGAACTAGAAGATGCAAAAGGAAATACTTTTTATTATTCTAACAATCAAGTGCGTTATAATTACGAAAATGGAATTGGTGCTTATTTAAATTATATTATTAAAGATAGAGAAACTGGGAAAATTTTTACTAATATAAAAAGCAATGATTATCAAGAAGAGATGGAGAATACAAAAAATAAAGAAATATATTGGAATATGGTAGAAGGAAAAATAGATACGAATTTAGCGTATATTAATGAAGAGAACATACAATATAATTATGCCTACCGTCATTCTAGTTATGGCACAAGTCATTCACAAAAGGTAAAAGAATTTGAGGACTATGATATATATAGTTACTATGATGAGGAGAAAACAGCACAAGCAACGAATTTTGTGTTAAATAGAAATATTTATGATTTTATGTTGAAAAATAGAGAATTACCAATAAACAATTGTATGGTAAGTGTGATTTTTCTAGTAATGATAGCTGTTTATTTATTTTGGGCAATTGGACATAAAAAAGGAGAAGAAGGAATTTACCTTAATACCATAGACAAAATTCCTTATGAAATTATTTGCGTTATAGGTGGAACAATTGTATTAATGATGTTAACAATAATGGTAAATAGTTTTGGCATATTGATTCATTATATAGCATTAATCTTAACAATAATAGCATATATAATTGGTTATATAATATGTTGTGTATGGGGCGTTACTACAATAAAAAGAATAAAGGCAAAAACATTTTGGAAAAGTTTTTTAAGTTATAAAATAATTCGATGGTTTTATCAAAAAGCAAGAAAATTTGCAGATGAATTAAAATATAAAACACCTACTAATAGAAAAGTTTTTTGGTATTATTGGGGATTTGTATTTATTAGTATCATTTTAGGTATTTTCTTGGCATCAGCAATAGCTGTAATCATATTAGTAATATTTTGGCTTTGGACGTTTTATCAAATAAGAAAGTACACAAGACAACAAGAAGAAATAAAAGAAGCACTAGAGCAAATTTATGAAGGTAAAAATGATATTTATATAGATGATCAAGAACTAGAAGGAACACTAAAACAAATGGCAATCTATGTAAATGATATAGCAGGAGGATTTTCAAATGCTATTGAAGAAAGTTTAAAGTCAGAAAGACTAAAAACAGAATTAATCACAAATGTATCTCATGATATAAAAACGCCACTAACATCTATCATCAATTATGTAGATTTATTGAAAAAAGAAGACATACAAAATCAAAAAATAGAAGAATACATTCAAATTTTAGATAAGAAATCACAAAGATTAAAAAAGTTAACAGAAGATTTAGTAGAAGCATCAAAAGTATCTTCTGGAAATGTAAAACTAAATATGGAAGAGATTGACTTAAAAGAATTGATGAATCAAAGTATAGGTGAGTTTAAAGATAGATTTGAGGAAAAGAAACTACACATAGAAACAAATATGCCAGAGGAAGAAATCAAAATAAAAGCAGATAGCAGATATCTGTATCGAGTAATCGAAAACTTATTTAGCAATATCACAAAATACACATTAGACAATTCAAGAGTTTATATTGATGTGAAAAAGCTAAAAACAGAAATAGAAATTAACATTAAAAATATATCAAAAGAAAAATTAAATATAAATAGTGATGAATTGATGCAAAGATTTGTCAGAGGAGATAAATCAAGATACACAGAGGGAAGTGGACTAGGATTGTCAATAGCTAAGAGTCTTACAGAGTTACAGGGAGGAAAGTTTGATATTATTATTGATGGAGATTTATTTAAAGTAATGTTGTGTTGGAGACAGTTCTAATTGGACATTTTTATAGAATTTAAGCCTATTATAAAATAAGGATTTAGAAGAAGGTTTCTAAATTCTTATTTTACGATATAGGAAAAATAGATTTTACACAAAATGGCAAAACTGTTTTGGTAAGCTAACAATATATAAGATATATTGTATATTTTAACATTTTTTAATACTTGAAAAGAAAAACTAAAATATGATAGAATAAAAAATATAAAAGGGTAGATGCTAAAATGGGGGAATGATAATGAAAAAATTAATTGTCATCATAATAATTTTAGCAATCATTTTTGTAGGAATGATTGTATATAAAAAGACAGTAATAAAAAATAGCAATATTAGTATACAAGAAATCGAAAAAATTGAAAATTATATAAATCAGATTTATATGTGGAAAGAAGTAACGGGAGAAGCATTACCATGTTTCGAAAATATAAATCAAGCGAATGAAAGATGGATATGGGAAGTAGTAAAGAAAAATATAGAAGATGATGCACCTTCCTATGAGCAAATCCAAGAAAAGGCAAAGGAATTATTTGGACAAGTTTTTATCAAGAAATTTCCAAAAGAAGGAACGCAATATTTTAGGTATAATGAGCAAGAGAATCAATATGAGGCAAGTGAGCTTGAATTAGACCAACAAGGTGATTTATTTTTGCTAAACAAAATTGAAAAAACGAGAGCAGGATATGAAGTAGAAATAATAGAGTATTTAGAAGATTACTCACCAATGTTAAAAGAAGAGGCAGAAGATTTTATTATGATAAGAAACCTAGCAGAAGAAGAGATAGGAAAAATTAGTGGCTCTGCAGAGGAGGAAGAAACAGAATTGGTGAAAAGAAATATAGATAAGTTCAATAAAAAAAAGCTTAACTTAAAAATAGAAAAAGACAAAATATATGTAGAAAAGGTGTATGAATAGAAAGGAAAAAGATGTTAGAAAAATGCAATATTTGCCCACACGAATGTAACTGTAATCGAAACAAAGGAAGAATAGGAAGATGTAAAGCAACAGATAAAGTAAGAATAGCCTTATATAGTACACATAATTTTGAAGAACCTTGTATTAGTGGAAAAAATGGGTCTGGAACGGTATTTTTTTCAAATTGCAATTTGAATTGTATATATTGTCAGAATTATGAAATTAGTCAATTAGGACAAGGAAAAGATATTACAATAGAAGAATTGGCAGACATATTTTTATTTCAGCAAAACAAAGGAGTAGAGAATATAAACTTAGTAACACCTACTAGCTATGTACTACAAATTATAGAAGCCATAAAGATAGCAAAGCGAAAAGGGCTTTTTCTTCCAATTTTATATAACACAAATGCTTACGAAAAAGTAGAAACCTTAAAATTATTAGAAGGCTATATTGATATTTATTTACCAGATTTAAAATATGCAGAAGACAATTTAGGTATCCAATATTCTAAAGTAAAAGATTATTTTTCGATAGCAACAAAAGCCATTCAGGAAATGATTAGGCAAGTGGGAATACCTAAATTAAATGAAAATGGAGTTATTGAAAAAGGGGTTATGATAAGACATTTAGTTTTGCCAAATCATATAGAAAATAGTAAAAAAGTTTTAAGATGGTTAAAACAAAGGATACCAAAAGAGATATATATTAGTGTTATGGCTCAATATTTCCCAACTTATCAAGCAAAAAAAGTCAAAGACTTAAATCGTAAGTTAATAAAAGAAGAATGGGAAGAAATTGAGAAGTACATAGATAAATTAGGAATCGAAAATGGTTATATACAAGAACTAGGAGAGCATGAGGAGGAGTATGTTCCTAAATGGGCATTTAAAGATTGACTAGATTTTTTTTATCTTATATGATATACTTATCGCAGTTTAGGAATAGTGACCATACGCTTAAGAAAATTAAATAAAAAGGGAGGAATTAAATTGACACAAGCAGATAAATATTTCAAAGAGACCTGTAAAGAAATCATTCAAAATGGTTATTCTTCAGAAGGTACCAATGTACGTACTAGGTGGGAAGATGGAACAGAAGCAAATTATATATCAATTGTTGGCGTATCCAATCAATATGATGTAGAAAAAGAATTCCCTATGATTACATTAAGAAATAATAGTGGAACAGTAAAAAGAGCCATTGATGAAGTGTTATGGATATGGCAGAAAAAATCAAATAATATCCAAGCGTTAAATTCACATATTTGGGATCAATGGGCAGATAGTGAAGGGAGCATTGGAAAAGCTTATGGTTACCAAATGGGAAAAAAGTATAAGTTTAAAACACGAGAAGGAATACAAGAAATGGATCAAGTAGACTATGTTTTATACTTATTAAAAAATGATTCATCTAGTCGAAGAATTATGACCAATATATTTAATCATGAAGAATTGAAGGACATGAATTTAGAGCCATGTGTATATGGGACACAATGGTTAGTAAAACAAGGAAAATTACACTTGATTTTAAGCCAACGTTCGCAAGATATGTTAGCCGCGAATCGGATGGAATATCATGCAATATGCAGCTTTGCAACATATGTTTGCACAAGTAGCTGGACTAAAAGTAGGAACATTAACTCACAATATAGGGGATTGCCATATCTATGATAGGCACATACCACTTGTAAAAAAATTAATAGAAGCAGAAAGTATAGATGTACATCCAAAATTACTCATAAAAAATTCAACGAAAAACTTTTACGATTTTAAAGTAGAGGATTTTGAAATAGAAGGATATACTTATAATAAAGATATAAAATTAGGAAAAATACCAGTGGCAAAATGAAACAAAAGGGACAGGTCTTTTTGTTTCAAAAATCAAAAAATAAAAGATAAGAAAAAAATAGAAAATAAATGAAACAAAAAGACCTGTCCCTTTTGTTTCATGAAAAAGAAGGAGAAAGAAAAAATGTTAAGTATTATAGTAGCAAAAGCAAAAAATAATATAATAGGAAAAGAAAATAAATTAATATGGAAATTGCCAGAAGATTTAAAAAGATTTAAAAGCCTAACAACAGGACATACAATTATAATGGGAAGGAAGACATTTGATTCATTAGGAAGAGTATTACCAGATAGAAAACATATTATTTTTAGCCAAAATCCTGATTTTAAGGTAAATGATGAGAATGTACAGGTAGTTCATTCCATGTTAGAAATACAAGAATATATAGAAAATGAGAATGAAAATTTTGTAATTGGTGGAGCTATGATTTATAATCTATTAATGCCATATGTAACAAAAATGTATGTAACAGAGATAGATGAAGAATTTGAAGGAGATGCATTTTTTCCAAGAATTAATACAGAAATTTGGAAAGAAATAAGTAGAGAAAAGGGACCAAAAGATGAAACAAATCATTTAGATTATGATTATGTCGTTTATGAAAAAAGAAAAAAATAATAGTAAAAAGAGACATTTATTAATGGTGTCTCTTAATTTATTAAGGAGACAATATTCATTATGTGGAGGTAAAGAAAACAAAGTGAAGATAATTGGTATTACTGGAAAATCAGGAAGTGGAAAGTCAACCTTAACAAAGTTATTGGCGAAAGAAATGAAAAGTGATTGTATTGATATTGACCAAATAGGACATGAAGCAACCTATAATAAACAAATTGCAAAAAGGTTGTGTGAGGTATGGGGGCAAGAAATATTAGGAAACGATGGGAAGATTGACAGAAAAAAGCTAGGAAAGATAGTGTTTTCTAATAAAGAAAAAATGGATATTTTAACAGATATTACTTGGGATTATATGCAAGAAAAATTAGATAACGTGCTTCAAAAGCATTTACAAGATACGATTATTTTAGAATGGGCATTGCTACCAATTAGTAAATATTGGGAGAAATGTGATATTAAAATATTAATGAAAGCAGAAGATGAGAAAAGAAAAATACAAGTAATGCAAAGGGACAAAATTTCAGAAGAATATTTTTTGATACGAGATGCTAATAGTATAAATTATGAAATATATGAATTTGATTATATTTTTGACAATAATTATAAGCCAGAAATTATGGAAAAACTAATAAGTAGAATAAAATAAGAATAGTAAAAATAGCTTTTGGTTAAAATATATCTGCCATATAATGCAGCAACTTAAAGGTGCATTTACTGTAAAATAATATATAGCAACTAGTATATCTTGAGTTTGTATTGATTTTTATTAGGGAGGAAGCGTTATGTTCAAACCAAAAGCTATTTATTTTGAAAAAGACATTTTAAACTATCCATTAGGAAAAGAGTTAATGAACAAATATAAAAATACACCTAAAATAGAAATTGAGAATCATAATAATATTGAAGAAATGAGAAAGAAGTCAAATAAAGAATTTGCTAATATGAAAAGAAATTTAATTATAGGTGTTAGAAAGACACATAAATTTGTAGAAAATCATAAAACATCAGACTATTTGGTACCATATACATCATCTGGATGTACAGCAGCATGTATGTATTGCTATCTAGTATGTAATTACAATAAATGTGCTTATTTACGTTTATTTGTTAATCGAGAACAAATGTTAGATAAAATTGTGAAAACATCCCAAAAGTCAGAAAAAGAATTAACTTTTGAAATAGGAAGTAACAGTGATTTAATCTTAGAAAATACCATTACAGATAATTTAGTATGGACAATTGAAAATTTTAAAGATATCGCAAAGGGAAAATTAACATTTCCAACTAAATTTGATATGGTACATTCTATTTTGCCGTTAAATCATCAAGGAAAAATTATAATTAGAATGAGTGTTAATCCAGAAGAAATTATTAATAGAGTAGAATTTGGTACTTCAAGATTAAAAGGAAGAATTGAAGCAATAAATCAATTAAAAGAAGCAGGATATCAAATTGGAATTTTGATAGCACCAGTTATTTTGGTAGAAAACTGGAAAGAGCTGTATTTACAATTAATACAAAGGTTAAGTAGTGAACTTTCGGAAAAGGTAAAAAAAGAAGTATTTTTTGAAATTATCTTTATGACATATAGTTATGTACACACAAAAATAAATGAGGAAGCTTTTCCCAATGCCATTCCTTTATATGACAAAGAGATGATGACAGGAAGAGGAAGAGGAAAATATTGGTATAAAAATAATGTAAGAGATGAAGCAGAACTATTTTTAAGAGAGCAGATGAAGAAATATTTTCCCAATAATAGTATCAAATATATTGTGTAAAGGGAGGATTCGAGGAAAAAACGAATTACTTCTCTATTTTTCACATAAAGGACAAATGCGACACCACATCATGGATGGAATCGTTATTGATATAATGGATAAATTTATATTTCTTCTTTAAAAGGAAAATCATATATGATATAATGCAAACAGAATCTAAATAAGGAAAAGAGATGAGAAGAAAATGCCATATATCGAATTCAAGAATGTATGCAAAGAATATCAAATGGGAGAAATTAGCATTAAAGCATTAACAAATACAAGTTTTGAAATAGAAAAAGGAGAATTGGTTGTTATAGTAGGACCATCTGGTGCTGGAAAAACCACTACATTAAATATATTAGGGGGAATGGATGTTGCTACTTCAGGAAAAGTGTGGGTAGATGGTAAGGAAGTAACAAAATTAAAAAATAGGAAATTAATCCAATATCGAAGAGAAGACATAGGGTTTGTATTTCAATTTTATAATTTAGTTCAAAATTTAACAGCAAAAGAAAATGTAGAATTAGCAACTCAAATATGTAAAAATTCTCTTAATCCAGAAGAGGTAATTGAAAAAGTAGGATTAAAGCACAGAAAAGATAATTTTCCATCCCAATTATCAGGAGGAGAACAGCAAAGAGTGGCAATAGCTAGAGCCATTGCTAAAAACCCAAAATTATTATTGTGTGATGAACCAACAGGAGCATTAGACTATAAAACGGGAAAGCAAATTTTAAAGTTGTTACAAGATACAGCAAGAAAGGAGCAAATGACAGTATTAATTATTACTCATAATACAGCATTAGCACCTATGGCAGACAAAGTAATTCACTTTAAGAATGGAACAGCAGAGAAAGTAGAGAAAAATGAAACACCATTACCAGTAGAACAAATAGAATGGTAAGTAATTTTTATCATTACGAAAGGAGAGAATTTTGAAAAAAGCACTATTCAAAGATAGTATAAAAGAGATAAAAAACACATATAAAAGATTTGTATCCATTTTGCTAATGGCTTTTTTAGGTGTGGGATTTTTTGCTGGAATGAAAGTAAGTTCGCCAGACATGATAGAAACAATTGATTTTTATTATAAAGATACACAATTTTATGATATACAAGTGTTATCTACTTTAGGTTTAAGTAATGAAGATATAGAAGTAATTTCAAAAATAGAAGACATAGAAACTGTAATTGGCACTTTTGAGATGGATGGAAAAATTGAAATCGAAAATAAAGAAATGATTAGCAAAATTATGTGTGTGGAAGAAATAAATCAGCCAATTTTATGCCAAGGAGAATTACCCAAGGGACAAGAAGAATGTGTGGTAGAAGAACGCTTTTTACAATCTAACCATAAAAACATTGGTGATATAATTGAAGTAGAGGTAGAAGATACAGAAAATGACGAAGGAGAAAAAATAGAATATCTAAACCAAAATAAGTTAAAAATTGTAGGAACCATAAAAAGTCCTTTCTATATTTCAAGAGATAGAGGAACTAGCAAGTTAGGTAGTGGAAAAATTGATTATTATATCTATATCCCAAAAGAAAATGTAAAGGCAAATACAATATATACAAATCTATACATAAAAACAAAAGATAGTAAAAAATATAGTACCTCTAGCAAGAAATATGAAGATAATATCCAAGAAGTAAAGGAAGAGATAGAAAAAGTTAAAGAAGAACGACAGAAAGCTAGGCATGACCAATTGGTAAACAAAGCAACGCAAAAGATAGAAGAAGCGGAAAAAGAGTTAACAAGGCAAAAGAAGGAAGCACAAGAAAAAATAGAGGAAGCACAGCAAAAGATAGAAAAGGGTAAAAACGAAGTAGAAAAAGCAGAAGAAAAAATAAATAGTAGCAAAAAGCAAGCTGATACCCAATTTGCGAATGCCTATTATCAAATACAAGCAGCCAAAAACACAATAACAGCAAATGAATTACAATTAATAACAGACGAACAACAAGCTAATGAGAAATTGAGTGACTTAACAGCCCAAAAAGAACAACTACAAAAGCAGATAGAAATAGCCACCAATAATCAAAATAAGCTAAAAGAAGAATACAGCAAAATAAAAGATAATGAAGAGATTCCAGAGGAAAACAAGCAGGTTTTAGCAAATCAAATACAAGATTTAACACAAACTATAGTAGCAGGGCAAGAAGGAATTAAGCAAATAAACAGGGGTATCGAAAAAGGAAAACAAGAAATAGAAAATGGAAAAACACAAATACAAATGGCAAAAAACAAATTAGCAAATCAGGAAAAGCAATATGAGGAGAAGAAAAAATCTACCTATCATCAGATAGAAAATGCAAAAAAAGAAATTGAAAAGTCAAAAATACAATTACAAACAGGAGAAGAAGAATTAGAAAGAAATAAAAAAGCATTTGACACTAAAATCTTAGAATCAGAACAAAAGTTAATAGAGGCAAAAGAAAAAATTGCAGATATAGAAAGTCCCAAATGGTATATTTTAGACCGATTTGCGAATGCAGGATATAATAGCTTTATGCAAGACACTGAAAGCATAGAAAATATAGCAAAAGTATTTCCTATTGTATTTTTTATCGTTGCACTGTTAATTTCGTTAACATCTATGACTAGAATGGTGGAGGAACAAAGAACACAAATAGGAACCTTAAAAGCACTAGGATATCATAAAATACAAATTGCAAGTAAATATGTTATTTATGCAAGTTTAGCTTCTATCATAGGGGGCATACTAGGGATGAGCGTAGGTTTTATCTTGTTGCCTAAGATTATTTGGATGATGTACAAAATGATGTATCAAATGACAGATAAGATACATATTTCTTTCAATCTAGCAGTTGGAGGAACTGGGCTTTTATTTATTGGCATCTGTATAATTGGAGCAACAATATATGCAGTATTAAAAGAATTAGCTCATACACCAGCTACTTTAATGAGACCAAAAGCACCTAAAATGGGAAAAAGAGTAGCATTAGAAAAAATACCATTTATTTGGAAACGTCTAAGTTTTTCCAGAAAAGTAACAATTCGAAATATTTTTCGATATAAAAAGAGATTTTTAATGACAATAATCGGAATTTTTGGGTGTACAGCATTAATTGTAACAGGATTTGGAATAAGGGATTCTATTCGATGTATCGTGCCAAACCAATTTGAAAAGGTATTTGCCTATGATATGCAAATTACACTAAAAAATACCTTACAAGAAGAACAGAGACTAATCTATAGTGAAAAACTAAAAGAAAAGAGAGAAATAAAGGAAGTATTAGAAACATACATAACTTCTAATACAATTGTTTATCAACAAAACGAAGAAACTGCACAAATTATTGTGCCAAAAGAGCAGAAAAATTTGGAAGGAATGATTAATTTAACAGAGATAGAAACAGGACAAAAAGTAGAATTAAAAGAAAATGAAATAACCATTACTGACAAATTGGCAGAGCTATTAAAGGTAAAAAAAGGAGATACTATAACCTTAAAAGATAGTGAGGAAAAACAAATACAAATAAAAATTTCAAATATAGTAGAAAACTATGTATCTCATTATATTTATATGACAAAAACAACTTATGAAAAGTTATATGGAGAGCCATATAAAACTAATGTAATATACATTAAAAATAGTGGGTTAAGTAAGGAACAAGAAGAAAGCTTAGCAACTGAAATAAGAAAGCAAAGTGAAGTGGCGAGTATTAGCAGAATTTCTACCGATATGGGAATGCTAGACGATACGATGAAATCTTTAAACTATGTAGTAATGATTTTGATTGTATCAGCAGGACTACTTGCTTTTGTAGTATTATATAATTTAGCAAATGTTAATATTAGCGAAAGGATTCGAGAATTAGCAACAATCAAAGTATTAGGATTTTATGATAAAGAAGTGTATTCTTATGTAACGAGAGAAACTGTAATTTTAACAGCCATTGGAATTGTTTTTGGGTTAGTAGGAGGTTATTTCTTAAATTATTTTATTATTGGAACTTGTGAGATTAATATGCTAAGATTTGCTAAAATAGTAAAACCAATGAGTTATCTGTTAGCAACATGCATAACAATTGCTTTTACAGGAGTTGTAAATCTGCTTACTTATTTTGCTTTAAAGAAAATTGATATGATTGAGAGTTTAAAAAGTATAGAATAAAAAGTAGTAATTCAAATAATACCTTAAGTTAACAGAAAAATCTAAAAAACTATTGCATAAATACAAAAGTTATATTATAGTGTTAAAAGAACAAAAGATAAAGAGGAGGATTCGTATGAGAAACAATAGGAACAAGGGAATCACACTAATTGCACTAGTTATCACAATTTTATTCTCTTATGACGAAAAATTAAAATGTAGTAATAGCAAAGGTTTCCTCCTAGCAACAATTTAGAAATAATAAAATTTTCACATATTTAAAAGATGAATTGTAAAAAACAATAACAAATTCATCTTTTTTTGATTTTATAATAACAAATTAAAATTAAAAAAATGAGAGGAGATTTAAAAATTATGGAGAACAAAGAATTAAAAGAAAGATTTATTGATGAAAAAACAGGAATAGAATATATAAGACAAGAAGATTACTATATACCGAATTTAGTGTTATCAAAGCAAAAGAAAATACATTTGAATAAATATGGAAGAATGAGATTAAACTATTTAAAAGAACATAAGAAAGCAGAATATACAATAATGTTTATGGAAAATACATTAATAGAACATTTAGAAGAAATACAAGAAACAGCAACTAAAAGAGTAAATCAAATTATTAATGATTTGAAAGCAAAAAGTGATTTAACAGAAAATATGAAAAATACAGATGTGCTTTATTGGGTTGGCACAATGAATGCAATTAAACAACAAGCAAAGGAAATCGTATTAAAAGAATTAATATATGTATGAAATTTTTAAAATGTAATGAAATATTTGTAAATAAATGTTATAATATCAATCAATAAGATTAAAATAAATTGTGCAGACGGTATCTGCACAATTGGAAAGGTGGTAATAATGACAACAGAAGAACTAAAAATACTAGCAAAGCAAGGCGAAGGACATACTTTAGAATTTAAAGAAAATTTAGGTAAAAAATTTGCAGTTGAAGTAGTTGCATTTGCTAATAGTATAGGTGGAAAAATATTGATAGGTGTAGATGATGACGGAAATATCATTGGCACAGATACTTCTAATAATCAAAGAGCAAATATACAAAATCAAATAAGTCAAATAGAACCAAGAATAAATGTAAAAATCGAAGTAGTAGATAATGTTATTGTTGTAAATGTACCAGAGGGAGATGATAAACCTTATTCTTCAAGTGAAGGGTATTATTTAAGAGCTGGTGCAATGTGTCAAAAGATGAATAGAAATGAAATCAGAGAATATTTAGAAGATGGCGGAAAAATACAATTTGATCGAATGATAAATAAAAAAGCAAAATATCCAGAAGACTTTGATGAAAATGCCTATAAAAACTTTTTAAAATTATCTAATACAAGTGAAACAATTGAAAGAGAAGAATTATTGATAAACTTAAATTGCTTAGAAAAAGTAGATAATAAATATATGTTTACAAATGCAGGTGTTGTTTTCTTTGCAAAGAATCCTACAAATTTCTTAATTCAAAATTATATTACTTGTATTGCTTTTAAAGGTACAAATAGAGTTTATATTTTGGATACATTGGATTGCAATAAAGACATAATAACCAATATTGAAGATGCTTTAGCATTTGCTAAAAAGCACATAAATCTGACTTATTTAATTAATGCAGAGGTTATGAGAGAGCAAGGAAATGCAACAAGAAAAGAAGTTTTGGAGATTCCAGAAGATGTATTAAAAGAGGCTATCATAAATCGGTATATGCCATCGTCAATATTTTGAAGAAGGTGCAAGAGTAATGGTAGAGATTTATGATGATAGAGTTTCAATAGTAAGTCCTGGTGGAGTTCCTAAAGGAATTACAAAAGAAAATTTTGGTAAAAGAAGTATTGCACGAAATCCTATAATTGCAGATTTATTAAGAAGAACACATTATATAGAAAAAGCTGGAACAGGAATAGGAAGAATGAGAGAATTGATGGAAGATGCAGGGCTAAAAGAACCCAAATTCCAATATGATGAGTTCTTTGAGGCAAGTTTTTTAAGACCATCATATTATGATAAAAATTATGGAACTTATGATTTATCTAAAAAAGATAATGATATAGAAAAACAACTTAATGCAACACAATTAAAAATGATAAAACTTATAAAATCAAACCCAAGAATAACTCAAGAAAATATGGCAATAGAAGTTGGATTAAGTATTCATACGATAAAGAAGAATGTAGGAATTTTAAGAAATGCAAATATACTAGAAAGAAAAGGTTCAAAAAAAGATGGATATTGGATTATAAAAAAATAATTTTATTGTGTATTTTAATGTCTACCAAAGAAGTAGACATTAAAGTAGACATTAAATATACAATAAATTTCGCTTTGAATTTAGAAATAAGTTCAAGGCGTTTTTTTATAGAAAATTTTTATCTACATTTTAAAGATATAAAATTATACTAAAAGCAAATAAAAACGGCTAGAAATTTAAAATAAAGCTAATAAATGGAAGACGGTGAGGGAATGTCTAACTTAAATTTAAAAGGTATATGGATACCAATAGAAATATTAACAGATAATAAATTGAGTGATAAAGAGAAGATAATATATGCAATAGTCATTTATTTAAGCAAAGAAAATCAATATTGTTTTCTAACAAATAAAACAATTAGTGAATTACTAAATATATCAGTAACACAAGTATCAAATTTAATAAATTCGTTAAAGTCAAAAGAATATATTGACACAGAACTAATTTACAAAGAAAACACAAAACAGGTGGAAATGAGAAAACTAATACCAATAAAAAATGAAGATACCTATTTAAGAAAAGTTAAATACCCTCTCCAAGCAAACTTTAATACCCCTATTAAAGAAAAGTTTAAGAATAATAAATATAATAGCGACAAAAAATTTCAAAAAAAGAGTATGGCTAACTTTGAACAACGAAAATATGACGACATTGACTTTACTAGATTATATGCAAATGCAGATGCTTTTATATAATGCAGAACATTTGCATATAGAAGAGCAGCTACTAGAGTAGAAAACTACTTTGGTGGCTGTTCTTTTTATTTAAAGGTGTGAGTAGCAACTTTAAATAAAACCTAAAAAATGATTTAGCAGTTTTTAGGAGATAGGGGTGTGGGGAAATGTAATTTCCCTGCCATACAGTCAAACTTGTTTGACTAGTATGTTAGACAAATAAATTTATCTTGAGCAAGAAAGGAGTACCCACGAATATGAGTTATGCAATAATAAGAAATGATAAACTAACAAGAGCTGAATCATATGGAGCATATATTCACAATGATAGAAAAGCAAAAAATCATTCAAATAAGGATATTAATCCAATAAGAACACATTTAAATTTTATTGTAAGGAGGATGAAACAACATACATTAGAGAATTTGATAGAATGAAAAAGGAATATAATTTACAAGGTAATTTGAGAAAAAATAGTATTATAATGTGCCAAATGATGATTACATCAGATAACGAATTTTTTAAAAAATAGGTTAGAAGAAACAAAAAGATATTTTATAGAAAGTTATAAATTTGTATGTAATTATAAAAATCTAGGAGAAAGAAATATAATATCTGCAGCAGTACATTTAGATGAAACAACACCACATATGCACTTGACATTTATACCAGTAATTCATACAAAAGATGAACTAGGTAATGTAATAGATAAAATATGTGCTAGAGATTTTTGGCGAGGTAGAGATAGTTATAGAAAATTGCAAAATGATTTTCATAAATATGTAACATCAAAGGGATTTGACTTAGAAAGAGGTCTACCAGTAGAAGAAACAGAAGCAAAACATTATAAAATAGAAGATTTAAAGAAAATAACAAACTTTGAAAATACTAAAAAAATATTAGAAAGTGTGAAACTGGAGTTGCCAGAAGTTCCAAATATAAATGATATAAAACTGATTAAACTTAATAAAGAAAAAGTAGTAAAAGAGGCAGAAAAATATCAAAAAGAAAGAGATAAAATAATTGCTGATAATGAAAAATTGCATAATGAAGTAGATACCATTAAATCAGAATACAAAGAAAAGGAATTTGATATAGAATGGAAATATAAAAGTAAAATTAAAAGTCTAGAAAAAGAAAATAGCAAACTTTATAGAATTATAGAAAAATTTCACAAAACTATTGATAAATTCATACATTGGATTTGCAAAAAGTTTGATATAGGAGCAGAAGATAATTTAATTAGAGATTTTCAAAAAGAGACTAATACTTTTTTAGCCCCTGAAAAACAAATTAAAAAGGAAGAAAGAGAAAAGGAATAGGATTTAGAAAGATAATATTAAGTAAATTGTACTACTAGAAATCTTTAGTACAATTTATTTTTACTTATAAATTGACATAAAAAGTTGCAAAAAATGGAAGAATGTGCTATAATATTAGAGGTTTCATATTAATATGAAATTATTATAATATTGAAAAGGAATTTGTATGAAAAAGAAAAAAGTATTTTATGTACTAGAAAAGTTACTAAAATTAGATATAGATAGCGATAATCAACATACAGAATCAGATATATATAGTGATAGCATTCCAAAACAAAAAAATAATGTAGAAGAAAATATTAGCAATAATAGAGAAATACAAATTACTGAAGCACAGAAAACACGAAGACAGAAATGGATAGAAGAAATACAAGGAAAGCAAAAAGAAGTTACAACTCCATCAAAAGGAGTGGAAGCAACACCTATATCATCACAAGATGGAAATGAACAAGAAGAAACTTCAAATTTAAAACCTTTTAATATTGAACAGGGAGATTTAAAAGGTAAATTTGATTTTTCTTTTTCTGTGAGAGGAAAAAGAATATCAGTGCAAAAATCAGATAATTTAAGTGCTAATGCGAGTAATATGCAATCATCTTCACAGGGGCAAGATGGAGAACAACAAGGTCAAGCTAATGCAAGTAATATACAAGGACAGCAGGGAAATCCACAAGATTCTAGTACGCAAGAAAATGGAGAACCACAGAATAATCGTGCAAAACAATTATTTAGTGAATTAGATAAAGTAAGCGAGAGTATAGACAAAGGACACGGATTTGCATTAAGTCCATTAAAAATAGAAGATGGACAAGTGCCAGATAGTCTTATAAATATGTTAATAGATAAATTTTTAAATCAAAGATTTTTACCAATGGATACTGATTTAAATACTAGAAGAAATAGTTTTGATCCAGAGTATGGAGCTTTAAAATGGAATATACCAGATTTAATAAGACATAAAGTTACAAATGACTTAAATAAAATGCTATACGATAAATATGGATTTAATGATGAAGATGGAAAAGGAGAAGATGTACCATTATCATTTTACTTTGACTTATCTGGAAGTATGGAAGCGTATTCGAGATTTCTATCACTAGTAGCTATAAAGCTTATTAAGAAAGATGTAAAAGTGCTATTTGGATTTAACGAAAAAATTTATTATCAAATTGATAGTGTGCCAAAGACTTTTACAGCAGAAGATTTTAGAAGAATAATATCAGAAAATTTATCATACGAACACTTAACATCTGATTCAAGATATAGAAACATTAAAATAAAACAAGTTAATGAAGATATTAATAAGTATTTAAGAGAAAAGAAAGCTAAAAAATCAACTATATTTTCTGATTTTGACTCTAAAAAGGAGATTGAAGATTTATCAAAAGATTGTGAAATATGGTGGTTTTGCTTTGAACAAAGAAATAGTTATAAAAATACATCAATGAAAGATTTTAAAGGACATTTTTATAAGACTGAAAAATTAGAAGATTTTATCAAACATTTAAAAAATATAAGTAGTAGGGTATATGAAAAAAGACAGAGACAAATTAGAAATGGAGGTATTGAGCGTGAATAAACCAACAGGAAATTTAAGAGAATTAATAATATTATGCAATGACAATATAAAAGGATTATCAAGAAAAGAGGACATAAAAAAATATTTACCTATTAATATTGATGGCTTTAGTATAGAAGAAGAAAATAATAAGTTAGTATTCAAACAAAATAATGAAGTTATCAAAAATGTATGGATTGATACTAATTGTTATTCAAACTTAGAAATATTGAAAGTAATAGCAAAAATATATAATATAGAGTATAAAAGTGAAGAGATTTTAGAATTAATAAAATTTAAAAATAAGATAACATTAATGTTATTATAAAGGAGAAAAGAATGGAAATATCATATCAAAGTATTAAAGAAAAAATGGAACAATATGGGTATTTTGCAGAAGACGAATTAATTTGGCAAACTTATATTAATATACAGAATCTTATAAATAATGGTCAAGTTGGTCAAGATATTCATGCTATTTGTTTAGAAGGACCTCCTGGTGCAGGTAAAACAGAATATGCAAAAATATATAGAAAAGTATTAAAAGATTTTGTACAAGATGATGTTGAATTGATAGATTATCAATGTGATTCAACTACAGGAAAATCAGATTTGTACGAAGAAATTAGAGTGGCTGCAGCAATTGCAGGTAATCCAGATGAAGTAATAATTGCAGGTAAATTAGTAGAGGCAATAGATTCAGTAAATGCAGGAAAAAAAGTAATACTATTTCTTGATGAATACGATAAAGCAAGAGAAGAGACGGATTCTTTTCTATTAAAGTTTTTACAAGAGGGTAAAGTTAATACAACACAAAGAGGTAATGTAGAGATAAGACCAGAAAATATGCAAAATTTACAAGTGCTACTATGTAAAAATCAAATGAGAGAAGAGCTATCTGGACCACTAGAAAGAAGAGTAAAAATATTAAGACTAAAAGAAATGAGACCAGAAGTATTCTTTAAAGTAGCTAATCGTCAGTTACCTAATGCAGATAAAGATGTAATTAATGCAGTATCTATTTTATATGGTGCAATTTATGATAATAAAGAAGATTTTGCTAGAATGCCATCTTGTTCAGAGGGATTATTAGCAATAAGAGATGCTTGTACTTTATTAAAAGCAAATGCACCAGAAGAATTTGTATATAGTGCTATTATTTCAAATATGCTAAAAAATCCAGATGATATTGAAACATTTAGAAGTCTATTAGGACAAGACGAAAGATTATCAGCATTTTTTAAATCTACTTGTGATTTGAATAAGATTTCAAATATAACAGAAGCAGAAATTGCTAGAAGAGAAATATTATCACAATTTTTCTCTGATGATATAAGAAGAGTTTCAGAAGATATTGAAAGAGCAAATAGATTATTAACAGAGTCTAATCATGAGAGAAGTTATTTGGAAAAAAGAATAAATGAACAAAGTGATACTATTAGTGAGAAAGATAAAACTATTGAAAAACAAAGAAGATATATTGAACAATTACTAGCTGAAAAAAAAGACTGTAAGAGTGGTGTGTCTTCGTTTGAAAGAAGAACTGTTAGTATAGAACAAATTCCAGAATTATCTTACGAAGAAGTAAGTACAGACAAGAAAGTAGAAATACCATCATTTATACAAGTTGGAACAGAGCATAAATTTGTTAGGCAAAATGAAATTGGAGGTCAAATATTATCTGTACCTGGTGGTGAAGATGGAAGAATGCATTTAGGTGAAAGTATATTTGAACAAGATTATGATATGCTACAAAAGTTTGGTTATGCTACTATACAATCTTATAATGGCGGAACAAAATTAGAAGATATGAGAGATTGGAACGTAAATCATATTAGATTAGGAATACAAGTGATGAAGAGCGAACCTACAGCTAAACTTTACAATGATGGAATTATTTTATATGATAAAGATGGTATAATAGTTGGAGGAACAAGAGTATTTGAAGAAATAGAAAGAAGAGGAGAAACAGGAAAAGAAGATACTAGTTCAATAGCAAGATATAAGTTTTTCACAAATAAATTAATATTACCTATTTATGTATTAGACTCAGTGGCAAAATTTATGAAACAATGTTATAAGCAAGGAAATACAAATAATTATGGTGGTACATATATTGATTGTATTGTATCAGCAGATAAGCAAAAAGAAGTAAAAGAAAAAGATGAAAATGGTAGATATTTTTATTGTACGCCATTAAAAGATAATATATATCACATTACATATGAGAATTATAAAAATGATTTAGAGGATACTGGTATAGAACTTCAAAAAAGAATAGCAACAAGTGAATATGATGATTATATGAAAGCAGAATTATTAAGGATTGCTAACTCAAGAGAGAGACAAATGATTCAAACAGGACAAATCAGTCCAAAATCAACTCAATATGTAAAACCATTAGCCACTTACGGAGAAAGAGATTAAGTAATTTAATATATAAAAATATGACCACCACCCTTAATTCAGAGCGGTGGTTAGTTGTGTTTTGCAAAACTTATTCTTCATGGGGAATTATGGTAGTATTTTCATCGCCGATGAGATGACTGCCAAGTATATATGCTCCCATAAAATTGCCAAAGGCAAGTAATGCAGTGTCAACTTCTTTTGACTGTTCTTCGTTCAGTGCGCCATCAGCACGAGCTTTTTCAAGTGCATCAAAACCAGGAAATTGACCAGTTTCTCCGTCAAACCATCCGCCGTTATTCTCAACAAACTCTATTGCAGGATTGATTTTTTTCATAATATCCTGGAATTGAAGGAAAAGAAATTTAATATTGAGTTTTACTTCAAATTTATCTTCTTTACCTTCAACAGGGTTAATAGAGATGGGCTTCTGGTTTTCAAGAACCTTTTCAATTGTTTTTTCGATTTCTTCGCAACATCTTTCTCGGGCATCATTACTTTGGAATGTGACAGGTGTTAAGAGAATAGAACCATCCATACCAAAAGCAGGACCTTCCCAAATCTTACCACCATTTTTCATCACTGTTTGAATTGCAAACAGCAGAATCCGTTCTCCACAACTAGGTGGAATTGTAATGTCAGTGATGACAGTGGCATCACTAAACATGCCTCTGATAGTTGTATAATGTTTACAGTAGTTACCCATAGACTAATTCCTCCTTTGATTTTAGACCATGCCAATAATTACAATATATATTATAGCATTAAAATTAAATAATTGCAAGTATTATGGAAACAAAGAAAAACTATATTTATAA
>CAPBNZ010000013.1:0-206 GCA_948585895.1 uncultured Clostridia bacterium
TGGTATAATTCTGGATTATATAATTATATACAAATATTTATTATAAGTAATGGAACATTTACTAAATATTACTCAAATACCACAAGATACAAACATCTTGATGGAAAAAGAGTAAAGAAGTCTAACTCATTTGAATTTACATCATATTGGGCAGATCAAAATAACAATGGAATATGTGATTTAGAAGATTTTGCAAGAACATTTTT
>CAPBNZ010000013.1:224-465 GCA_948585895.1 uncultured Clostridia bacterium
TTAAACATAATTACAAAATATTGTATTCTTACCTCAGAAGAAGATTTATTAGTGATGAGACCATATCAGATAACGGCAACTGAGAAGATAATAAATAAAATAGATATAGCTAATAATTATAATAAATATGGAACAGTTGAAGCTGGTGGGTATATATGGCATACAACTGGTTCGGGAAAAACTTTAACATCGTTTAAAACAGCTCAAATAGCAAGTAATCTTGAATATATAGATAAAGTTA
>CAPBNZ010000013.1:475-21379 GCA_948585895.1 uncultured Clostridia bacterium
TTTGTAGTAGATAGAAAAGACTTAGACTATCAAACAATGAAAGAGTATGACAGATTTAAAAAGGGTTGTGCTAATTCAAATGCTAATACTAAAATATTGGAGGGACAATTAGAAGATAATAAATCTAAAATTATTATTACAACAATTCAAAAATTAGATAGTTTTATTAAGAAAAATAAGAGCTCTAAAGCATTTGATAAAAAGATAGTTTTTATCTTTGATGAATGCCATAGAAGTCAGTTTGGGGATATGCACAAAAATATAACAGATAAATTTAAAAAGTGGATTATATTTGGATTTACAGGAACTCCTATTTTTATAGGTAATGCCCAAACAAAAAAAGGAATGATGCAGACTACAGGTCAAATATTTGGAGAAAGACTTCATACATATACAATAGTAAACGCTATAAGTGATAAAAATGTATTACCTTTTAGATATGAATATATTGGTAGAGTCGATATAAAAAAAGATGTAAAAGATGAAAAAATATATAAAATTGATGTTGAAAAAGCATATGATAATAAAATTAGAATAGCAACAGTCACTAAATATATAATTGAACACTTTTCTACCAAAACTAAAAATGATGAATCATATGTATATAATACATTAGAAAATGTAGTAGAAGTTGCAAAAAATAGAGATGCAAATCAAATAAAAAAGACATCTAATGTTAAAGGATTTAATTCCATTTTTGCTGTATCTAATATAAGTATGGCAAAAAAATATTATCAAGAGTTCAAAAACAACAAAAGCCATAATTTAAAAGTAGCACTTATTTACAGTTATGGAATAAACGATGAAGTTGCAGATGGTGTCTATGATGAAAACTCTGAGACTACAGATGGATTAAATAAAAGTGATAGAGACTTTCTTGAATTAGCAATTGAAGATTATAATAAAATGTTTGGTACAAGCTATGATACAACGGGAGAAAAGTTCCAAAATTATTATAAAGATGTCTCACTAAGAATGAAGAATAAAGAAATTGATATTTTAATAGTTGCCAATATGTTCTTAACTGGATTTGATGCAGTGACACTGAATACATTATGGGTGGATAAAAACTTAAAATATCATGGATTAATACAAGCATTTTCAAGAACAAATAGAATATTAAATTCTGTTAAAACATATGGTAATATTGTTTCATTTAGAAATTTGGAGAAAGAATTAAATGATGCATTAGCATTATTTGGAGATAATAATGCTTCAGGTATAGTTTTATTAAAACCATATAGAGATTATTACTATGGCTATGAAGATGACCAAGGAAAAGAGTTTAAAGGATATAAAGAACTTATTAAAGAATTAAAAGAAAGATTTCCATTAGATACAGTTATCATTGGAGAACAAAATCAAAAAGAATTTATAAAGTTATATGGAGCAATTCTTAAGGTTACTAATATTTTAAATTCATTTGATCAATTTAAGAGTGAGCAATTATTAACTGAAAGAGATGTTCAAGATTATCATAGTATTTATCAAGATATTTATGAAGAATTTAGAAGAAAGTCGAAAGTGGAATCAACAGATATAACAGAAGATATTGTATTCGAAATGGAATTAATAAAACAAATAGAAGTAAATATAGATTATATCTTAGCATTAGTTAAGAAATATCATGATAGTAATATGGAAGATAAAGAAGTTCTAATAACAATTAACAAAGCAATTATGTCTAGCCCAGATTTAAGAAATAAAAAAGATTTAATATTATCATTTATAGACTCGTTAAATACTAGTTCGGATGTGTATGCAGATTTTAAAAAATTTATGAATAGTAAGAAAAAAGAAGAATTGGATAAAATAATAGAAGAAGAAAATTTGGATAAAGAAGAAACATATAAATTTGTAAGAAAATCATTTGAAAGAGGAAATATAGAAACAGAAGGGTTAGAGATATCAGCGATATTGCCACCAATGGATATGTTTTCAAAAGATAAGTCTAGATTAAAGAAAAAGAATGTGGTAATAGATAGATTATTAAAGTTCTTTGATAAATTCTTTAGTATTACAAGTAATTCAATATTTACTAAAAATAACATTGAATATAAAATAGATGAAGATAGTTCTAGTAGTGAATTGATGGTTGCAGATAATAATGAAGGCTATAAAACAGAGTAATGTATATAATAACCTAGAATTATTATATATTCCATTTCAGAAAAAATAACACAATTTAAAATAAAAACTTTCTTTTTTGGAAATAATATGATATAATATTATTATAATCAAAAAGGAGAGTTTTTATTATGTTAGGAGAAAAAATAAAACTATATAGAGAAAGTAAAAATATGACTCAAGGTGAAATTGCAGATATATTAGGAGTAAAATCAGCGACAATTTCAAAATATGAAGCAGGAACATTAGAACCTAATATAGAATCATTAAAAAAATTAGCTGAATTGTTTGAAGTATCAATTGATGAATTAATTAAAGAAGATGATTTTGATATATCTAAAGTAAATATTTTAGAAGTACTAAGAGAACAAAAAAATATGAAATTAAAAGGCAATTTATATCATAATACTCAAATAACATTTGCATACAATACTAATCATATTGAAGGCAGTAAACTTACAGAAGATCAAACTAGATACATTTATGAAACTAATACATTATTAGCAGAGAAAGATTCTATAACAGATTTAGATGATGTTTTAGAAACAGCCAATCATTTTAAATTAGTCGATTATATGTTAGATATAGCCGATGAAAAATTAACAGAAAAGATGATAAAAGAATTTCACAAAATATTAAAAGAAGGGACATCAGATAGTAGAAAAGATTGGTTTGTTGTTGGAGATTATAAAAGATTAGCAAATGAAGTAGGAGGACTAAAAACTACAGATCCAAAAAATGTTGAGAGAGATATGAAAAAATTATTAGAATGGTATGAATCGTTAAAAAAAGTAACAATAAATGAAATAATAGAATTTCATGCAAGATTTGAAAAGATACATCCATTTCAAGATGGTAATGGTAGAGTTGGTAGAATAATTGCATTTAAAGAATGCTTAAAAAATAATATAGTACCATTTATTATCTTAGACAAAGAAAAGTTATTTTATTATAGGGGATTAAATCAATATCAAAGTAATAAAGAAAAAGGATATTTAATTGATACATGCTTGAATGCACAAGATCAGTATATTAATATTATAAGATATTTTTTAAATAGATAAATATGGGAGATAATATGGGAAATAATAAAATTACAGAATTTACAAGACAAGATATAGTAGATATATTAACAAGTGGATATTACGATAAAAAGAATAATAAAAAAATACAATATTTTTGGAGTGGAAGACTAGATGAAACTACATTTTTATCAAGATTATATAACTTACAAGAGATAGAATCTACTGACCATAGGTTTAAGAATGCTTATGGAGATATAACTCAACATAGAATAAACAATTGGGATTGGGAAGAAGATTGGATATTTTATGATCCACGATTTGGAATAAAAAATGTAAATGATAATGAATTTTTAAGATTTATCTTAGAGATATTTAACCCAGCTGTTAGAGATGAGAGTAAAGATTGGGAGGTAGCGTTAGATAAAATAAATGAATTTTTAAAAAGAGATGGATTTGAAATATATGAATCAGATAATATTTCAGGACGTCAAATTTTTAAATATAGAACATATTCTGAAACAAAGATAAAGTTAGAACCACCAATAGGTAAAAGTGTAAATTTACATCTTATAGGTGAAGGCTCATATGCATTAGTCTATTATTATAAAGATGAATTTTATGATAAGAAAATAGTTCTGAAAAGAGCAAAAAAAGATTTATCAGACAAAGAGTTAGAGAGATTTAAAATAGAATTTGATGAGTTGAAATCATTTAAATCTCCATATATAATTGATGTGTATTCTTATAATTGTGATAAAAAAGAATATACAATGGAATATATGGATTTTAATCTTTATAATTTTATAAAACAAAATAATGATAAACTTACTATGACTGAAAGAAAAGGATATGTATATCAAATAATAAAAGCATTTAAATATATACATTCAAAAGGTAGATTACATAGAGATATTAATCCAAAGAACATATTAATAAAAATATATGAAGATGTACAAGTAGTAAAAATATCTGACTTTGGTTTAATAAAGCGAGAGGAAAGTACTCTAACAACAGTAAATACGGAATTTAAAGGATGGTTTAATGATCCGAATTTGAGGATAATTGGTTTTGATAAATATAGTATGTGTCATGAGATATATGCTCTAACAATGACAATTTATTATTTAATGACTGGAAAAACAAATACAGCAAAAATAGAAGACAAAAATTTACAGGAGTTTGTAAAACGAGGAATGAACTCCGATTGCTCTAAAAGATATAAAGATGTAGAAGAATTACTTAAAGATTTTAGAAAAATTTAATGTGCTATTTAAAGGAGAATAAAAATGGAAAAGATAATAATACTAGATACAAATTTTTTAATTGCCAATACTGGTAAAATTAATGAAATTATACCAAAATTAGAAAAAAATAATTATCATGTTTATGTGCCTAAAATGGTACAAGAAGAATATATAAATATTCAGTTAAGAAAAATAAAAGAATTATATAAAAGAATTGAGAATATAAAAAGTAGTAATGATTTTTTAAATTTAAAATATGAAAATGAGCAAAAGGTATTAGAATGGAATGAAAAGGGATATAATAAATCTTTTAAAGAATATTTTGGAGATAATGTTATTGAGTATAAAAAAGATAACATTCTAGAGAATGTTTTAGCAAGGAATAGATATAAGGAACCTCCTTTTTATGATGAACCTAATAGTAGTGATAAAGGCTTTAAAGATACAATTATTTGGCTATCTATAAAAGAATTTATAAACAAGTATGAGAACAAAGAAACATTTTTTTATTATATTACATCAGATAATGGATTTGTGAAATATAAAAATTCTTTAGAAAAGGAAATAGAGAATAAATACTTTGAAATTGTGGATATTAAGGATGTAAACAAATTATATTCTAAGTTTAGTATAGAGGTACCAGAAAATAAAAAGGAGATTGAGGAAAATGTATTTGATTCGATAATAAGCGAAGTAAATTTAGATGAAGCAAGAGAAAAAATAAACAATTTAATGTGGGATTTTAATAATTATGTGAATGTCGATTATTACGGAAATGAAAATATAGGAAATAGGTATGAAATAAAAAAAATAATTTCATATAATGAAACGGAGATATTTTTAAATCATATTCAAAAAGTTTTAAAAGATAATTTTTTTAGAAAAACTATAAATCCAGAACATATTTTTCCAATAGATTGTCAAGTATATTCAAATGGATGTGAGATAAATTTAGATACATTGAGAGACATAGATAGATTATATCAGAAAATATCTAAAACTGAATATAAAGACTCATTCATTCATTTTGTAATGCAAAAAATAAATGAAAATAAGGTCGATGATGTTGCATTTATCAATACAGAAGATGATGATTTACCATTTTGAGCGAGACGTTTACAATGTGAAAAGCATTGACACAAGCGGATTACACCGTTTGGAGAACTAATAATTTAATAAGTGGAATGAGTGGGTAACGCCACAAAACGCTTACCTTAAAACTGCGAGGGGCGACAATATTTGTAATAATAAAGTTGTCCTAGAGCTCGCGGAAGTCGGCAGAGAGTTACCCTAGTAATAATCATTCCAGATTATTAAGGAAAGTTTTGTAGAGGTATGAAATGTAACCTATATGCCGGAGGTCTATAAAATACTCATGGTGAGAATGTAGTGTCAAAGACTACTGACGAATATTCGAATGAAAGAGTCCTGAGCAGGAAATAGTAGAAATGCTATTGCCAGTAGAACTGGTTGTATGTGAGGTAAAGTAAAATGAGAATGTATGAAATACCTTATTGTGTTATAGGCACATTTGAGCATACGGGCTTACAGAATACACCTAAAAGTATATGTAAAGATAGAATTATTGGAACGTCGAAAGGTTAGAACGTGGAGTGATTACACACAAAGAAACGTTAGTAAGGAAAGTCTAAAAAGATATAACTTACTTTTATCTAACTGATAGTAGTGCCATAGTACCTATGAAACTATGATAATAAGTAGTGGAGGAAAGGGCACAAGTCAATTTATTAATAAAAGTTAATATATAATAATCAAAGGTTCGAGTATGACTAATAAAGGCAAATCTGAAAGGAGGAGCCGACTTTGACAACAAAGAGGAAAACAAAAAGTCCTAAGGTAAGAAAGTTGCGTAATGCTGAATATTATAACTTTCAAAAAATACAAGATGAACTATATCAACAAAGTGCAAACAATAAAAAGTTCACAAAACTTATGGATAAAATACTAATGGAAGAAAATATTTTATTAGCATACCGTAACATTAAAAGAAACAAAGGCAGTAAAACAGCGGGAACAGACAATAAAACTATAACAGATATAGAGAAATGGAGTACAAACAATTTAGTTAAACACGTTAGGAAAAAACTGGAATGGTACAAACCAAAACCAGTAAGGAGAGTGGAAATACCAAAACCTAATGGAAAAACGCGACCTTTGGGAATACCTACTATTGTTGACAGAATAATACAACAATGTATATTGCAAATCTTAGAGCCTATATGTGAAGCAAAATTCCATGAGAGAAACAATGGCTTTCGACCTTGTCGAAGTACAGAACACGCACTGGCACAGACCTATATGTATATGCAAATATCACACCTACATTATGTTGTAGATATTGATATAAAAGGGTTCTTCGACAATGTCAGTCATGGAAAATTACTAAAACAAATGTGGACACTAGGAATAAGAGATAAAAAACTGTTAAGTATTATATCGGTAATGCTTAAAACAGAAATCGCAAAAGTAGGATTTCCAGAGAGAGGAACGCCACAAGGCGGTATCATCTCCCCATTACTAGCAAATATTGTTCTTAATGAACTTGACTGGTGGATAACAAGTCAATGGGAAAACATACCAACAAAATATGAATATAAACCAGCAAAAGAACAAGGATATGCAACAAACAAATTCAGAGCATTAAGAAAAACTAATCTAAAAGAATGCTATATAGTAAGATACGCAGACGATTTCAAGATATTTTGTAGAAACAAAAAGGATGCCAACAATATGTTTATTGCAACAAAAAAATGGCTAAAAGAAAGGTTACACCTTGACATAAGCGAAGAAAAATCAAAAGTAATTGACCTTAGAAAACAATATTCTGAATACTTAGGCTTTAAAATAAAACTTATGCCAAAAGGGAAAAACTCTAAAGGAAAAACAAAATATGTAGTTAAATCATCTATATCAGAAAAGGCAAAGAAACAAATTATAAGTAAAAGCAAAGAGCATATAAAAGAAATTCAACACGCAGAACCAAAAATGCAAAAACAAAATATAAATTTATACAATGCTTATGTAATAGGAATTCATCAGTATTACAAAAGAGCAACAACAGTTGCCTATGATATGATGAAGATTGCCTTTATTGTCGACAGAACCGCAAGAATTAGACTAAATGGACTAACAAAGATAAAACCAAAAGTGTATATACCTAATAATGCACTAAATAGATATTTCAAAAGCAAAGCAATGAGATACCTAAACAGTCAACCATTAATTCCTTTAAGCTATATAAAATATAGTAGCCCAATGTTCAAGAAAAACAACATAAACAGATATACAGAGGAAGGAAGAAAAGAAATACATAAAGAGTTAGAAACAATAAATCCTTATATGCTTATCTATTTAAGCAAAAACTATATCAAAAACAAAAGTCTTGAATACAACGATAATCGAATTGCAGTATATGTAGCACAAAAAGGAAAATGTAAAATCACAAAAAAAAGAATTAAAAATTAGCAATATGCACTGTCATCATGTAAAACCAGTAAAAATTGGTGGAAAAGACAATTACGAAAATCTAATCTTTATAACATTAGAAGTACATAGACTTATACACGCCATAAAACATGAAACCATTGTGAAATATATTAACAAGCAAAATTATTCTGAAAAGGAGATAGCGGAAATTAATAAATTGCGTGAAATTGCCGAACTACCCCCAATACAGATATACTTTCTTACTAACCCTTGAAATGTTCATAAATATAATATATTATCAATAGTATAACAATAATTCCGAACAAAATCAAGGCAACAAAAGGTCGTTTCTCTGCTGGAATACTCATTATAAAATCAAAATACATCATAAAATTTAACACCTACTTTCACATTTTCAAAACTCTTATTACTTACATTATAGCACATTTAAAGGTAAAAAGCAATGATTGGTCATTACTTTAAGTAATTACCTATAAGAGTTATAAGAAATGACTAACTAACATATAATAATCGAAAGATTATGAAAGTTAGGAAGTGAAAGGCATGAGTATTAAAAATAGGCTAACCAAAAAGGAAAAATTAATACAAAAGACCATGAATATAGATAATGATTTATATGAGAGAATTGAAAAATTAGCCAAAAGAAAATATGACGAATCAATCAGTAGAATTATAAATGCTTGTGTTTATGAATTAGCAGAAACTGAAAACATAAACATATATGAAAATGAAAACGAATTATTAGTAAAACACACAATTATTTTCAGACAAAGTGCATTGAAAGAATTAGAAAGATTGCGTAAAAAGTATAGAATATCAATTTACAAATTAGTTAATATTGCTATTCACAATGTAATAGATGAACTTGAAGAAAAGTAAAGATTAGAACATAAGATAAATAATGTCTTTGTATTACAGTTCAACCAAAAGACACAGTTTAATTCTTAGTTGAAAATTATATATGTAATAATAAAAGATAAATTGAGGGAACGCCGTATGATGGGAAACTATCGCGTACGGTGTGGAGTTGGGGAAAATAAGGAGATAATATCAAATTATTACCTATAACTATAAAATCAATAAATTGTATAAGTATAAGTGGGCAAAACATTTTATATAAATATATTTGCCCACTTGGTTTTAGTTAGTTGCTAAAGAGCTAACAATAAGCCTAATTGCATCACAAAAACCATTCCTATAATACTTCTCATTCCAATAATCAATATAATCCATAAAATTCTCATCAAGAAAACTAAGTTGTTTTTCAACATATTTTCTATCTTTATTAGGAACACGTTTTAAAATTCTTTCAGAAATTTCATCAAAATAAATATGATGTTTTCTATCCTCATCACAAGTCAAAGAGCATAATTCCTCCTCTCTAAAATTCAACCAATCTTTTAAAATATCATCATTAACTTCTCTTAAATTATTCATTATTTTAACCTCCATTTTTATTAAAAATTATTGGGGACAAATTGGGGACAATCATTGCAAAAATAGACCTATTTTAACTTAATTCATAATCACACCAATTTGCTATAACCCTATTAAAACTAATAAAAACTCAAGTTAACAAAATTTCTCAAAAACACTAATTAAATTCTCATAACCCAAAGGTCGGTAGTTCGAGTCTACCCTCCGCAACCAAATAAGTCAAATCCAAACTATAAAAGTTTGGATTTAAATAATTTAGGGCAACCAAATGATAGCTAGCTGAAAAGCTGGCTACTTTTTTTGTATAGGAAAAATCAAAAACTCTTTTGAGCAACCAACTACATTCCACAGAAAATTTCTATAAAATTTTCGTAGATGAACAAAAACGAGCAAAAACTTTTATCCTACCTCTTTTGTTCTATACTAAAAATATGATATAATGATTAACAAAAACTACAAGAATAAAAACTATATATAATAATAGACGTAGAAAGGGTGTAGCAAATGGAAAAGACGGTATGTGAATTGTTTGCAGGAGTTGGAGGATTTAGAATAGGATTAGAAAAGTCTGATAAATCTTGGCATACAGTTTGGGTCAATCAATGGGAACCTGGTAAAAAAAGCCAGCATGCATTTGATTGCTATGTATCACATTTTGGAAAAAATAAAAATTATATCAATAAAGATATCGCAAGTATCGATAAAAACAATATACCTAATCACAATTTATTAGTTGGAGGGTTTCCTTGTCAAGACTACTCTGTAGCCAGAACAGGTGCAAAAGGAATTGAAGGAAAAAAAGGGGTGTTATGGTGGCAAATAAGAGATATCTTAGAAGCCAAATCCCCTAAATTCGTATTATTAGAAAATGTAGATAGATTATTGAAATCACCAGCAGCTCAAAGAGGACGTGATTTTGGAGTTATATTAGCCTGTTTTAATGACTTGGGATATACTGTAGAATGGCGTGTTATAAATGCTGCTGAATATGGCTTTGCTCAAAGGAGAAGAAGAACATTTATATTTGCATGTAAAAATGATACCAATTATTACAATGAGATTAAAAATAATAAACTAGAAGAAATTATACATAAAAATCGGATTTTTTATTAAAGAATTTGCTATTCATTCAAATATAGATGGAAAAGAATCTGAATTTATATATGAAGATGTATACGATGTTTCTGAACATTTTAAAATGGATTTTAAAAATTCAGGTGTCATGAAAAATGGTAGAATCTATACCGAAAATGTCACCCCTATAGAAGTAAGCTTTACACCCTTAAATAAAATTATTCAAAAGGATGGTATCGATAAAAAATATTATTTAGGAAATAATTTAGATAAGTGGAACTATTTAAAAGGGGCAAAAGATATTTTAAGAAAAGCAGGAACTCCACAAGAATATCATTTTAGAGAAGGAGCTATAGCATTTCCTGATTCTTTAGAAAAACCAGCTAGAACCATGTTAACAAGCGAAGGTAGCTTAAATAGAAGTACCCATGTAATAGAAGACCCCAAAAATAAGTGCTACCGATTATTAACACCTTTAGAAACGGAAAGAATAAACGGCTTTCCAGATAATTGGACAGATACAGGAATGCCACAAAATTTTAGATATTTTTGTATGGGAAATGCTCTTGTAGTAGGATTAATAGAGAAAATGGGAATAAGACTAAATGAAATATTTAAAAAAGAAGTATAACATTTGCATTTTAAAGAAAACTTCTTGTAAATAAAATTTTAGAGTAAGATATAAAAAAATGAACTCTCTTATACAATATGCTTTACCCTTTGTAATTTAAGTTAACCATATTGTATGTGAGAGTTTATTTGTTTTAATCTTATAAAAAGATTCTTATGATTATATCTAATTTTCAATTAATGTATAATTTCTATTAAATGTAGCTGTTTGAATACAAACAATAGGACGAACAGCAGCATTGGAAATACAATAACTACCATTGACTCTACCACTATCACCTTGCACTTGTAAACACCCATTAGCTGAATAAGCATAAGGAGAGGCTAACCACCAATTTTCATTACTGCTTTTGTTATATATTCCATAATTGTGACTCGTTTTTAGCCAATCTGAATCCATCTTTCTCCTATAACCAGCATCTCCTGAAGTCGCATCAAATGTGAACTCTATTATACCTTCTTTTTCTTCCATGGTATTATAGGATGCACTAAACAATTCAGCAGTTGGTGAACCAATTGCAAATACAGCATCAGCATTTTTATATTTTGACCACATAGAAGAATCTGATGTATCTGTCAGCCATGCCGTTGCTCTTATTGTCTCAGTTTCGTTACTTTCTATAAATAATGAACTTATTGTTGGATTTAATTTTTGCCCTATTGTACTAACATCTTTTCCTGTTTTGTATTTAAGTTCCCCTTTTTCATCTCTTACCGTTGTATACATATCACTTGGACAATAATCTCCAATACAATTATCAGAAATTAAATAAGTATAGTTAGTATCTTGATAAAATAATCTCCAACAACCTGTTTCATTTTTTTCTACTTGGTATTCCTTTACTTTCCATCCATATTTATCTGTATTTTTTGCACTTGTTCCTATTTCTAATGTGTCTGGGTTAAATGTTGGCGGGGTAACAGGTTCTCCTACTATATTTTTGTTATAAATTTCAGACCAAGTTATTTCATATCCCCCTTCTTTAGCTATTAATTTCGTTTCTTCTAATAATTCACTTGGTACCTCAATAAAATATCGATTTAATATTTGTGTTAATTGATTGTTTGGTATATCTCCCTCATTTTCTGCTTGTAGTCCAGCAATATCAGTTTGTACTCTTTCTATCACTTCTGCTTTCCCTGTTTTTTCCTTAGCAATTCGTGCTTGTGTTAAAATTCCATTTTCCCCTGTTAAAGCACTAATCGCTACTCCTGCTAAAATTAAAAGAACAACAATTGTAATGACAAGGGCTATAAGTGTAATTCCGCTGGTTCGCTTTTTGACTTGTTATTTTTTGTTTCTTCATCTTACGTAATCCTCCTTTATTTCTAACATCATTTATAACATAACTATTACTATTTTTCAATACTTTTTATCTTTTAGATTACACTTTGACTATTTGGTCAATTTCGTGGACATCCATAGAAAGATGTAAGAATGAGCATTAAAAAGTATTGATTTTTCAAAATTACTATTTCAAAAATCCATTAATAATCTCTTCTTCTGCTTCTTTTTCAGAAAGCCCAAGTGTCATAAACTTTATTAACTGCTCTCCTGCTATTTTTCCAATTGCTGCTTCATGTATTAAGTTGGCATCTACATTATTTGCTGTAATTTCTGGAGTTGCTGTTACTTTTGCATAATCTTTGATAATTGCATCACATTCACTATGGGCAAAACATTGGTGATTTCCATAAATTTTTGAAACAAAGAATTGCTCCGAGTTTTCTGTTGCGACAGATCTTGATATTACATGTGTACTTGCATTCTTACCATTTAACTTAACATCAAATACTGTCTTAGCAAATTGCTTTCCATGTGTCATAATTTTTTCAGATACTATAAAATTAGTGTTTTCTTCTAGCTCTCCTTTGGTTTCTCTTATGGTGGAATCTACTCCTTTTATCTGGCTACTTTCCATTTCCATACTACTTCCCGCTTTCAAATATACTTCCGTAACTGGATTTAAAATTCTTTTGCCTTCTCCTTTTCCTTCTCCATAATGTTTTTCTATATATTTTACTTTTGCCCCTTCTTCTAAAAAGAAACGATGAATTCCATCATGCCTAGAATCTTGATGATAATCATTATGAATACCACATCCTGCTACAATAATTACATTAGCATTTTTTCCAATATAAAAATCATTGTATACTAAATCATTTCGTCCACTTTCCGTTATAATAACTGGTATATGAATAAATTCAAATTTTGTGTTTTCTTTCACATAAATATCAATTCCTGGTTTATCTGTTTTGGTAACAATATTTATGTTTTCTGTTACTTTCCTTTCAATCCCTTCGCCATTCTTTCTAATATTATAAGCTCCTTTTGAAAGGTTCTCTAAATTAGATACTTCACTTAAAAGTTTTTTATCAACTTCGTTTATCTTTCCCTGCATATGTTATCCTCTTTCTATTTTTTTATTTTATAGCATTCTGTTTTGGTAAATGTCTTATTTAATATTTCTTTACTTGTCCCAATTTCTTGTATCTTTCCTGCTTTCATTAAAATTACTTCGTCTGCTATGTTTAAGATTCTTTCTTGGTGTGAGATAATAAGCGTTGTTCCTTTGATTAGTTCTCCCATTTTCTCAAATACATCAATTAAATTACTAAAACTCCATAAATCGATTCCCGCTTCTGGCTCATCAAATATGGTTAGCTTAGCTCTTCTTAATGCTACCGTTGCAATTTCTATTCTTTTTAATTCTCCTCCTGATAAAGAACCATTTACTTCTCTATCTACATATTCTTTTGCACATAAACCTACTTTTGATAGTATTTCACATGCTTCCATTTTTGTCATGGCTTTTTTGGCTGCTATTTTCAATAAATCATATACTGTTATTCCCTTGAATTTTACTGGTTGCTGGAAAGCAAAACTAATTCCTAAATTTGCTCTTTCATCTATACTTAATCTGGTAATATCCTTCCCATCTAAGATGACTTTTCCTGTGTCTGGTTCTTCAATTCCCATAATGATTTTTACTAAAGTGGATTTTCCAGAACCATTTGGTCCAGTAATAGCAATAAATTTCCCTATATCAATTTCTAAATTAATATTATCTAGTATTTTTCTTTTTTCTCTTTCAAAACATATATTTCTAAGTTCTAATAACATTTCATTCTTCCCCTTTTTGATTTATTTTTAGCCTGTTTTTTGCGGTAATTTTAACACAGTTTCTACATTTTTCACTGTTTTCGTCATATCCACAATTTAAATCTTCTAACTTCATAATTTGTGTTATATATTGATTTAATTTTTGGGCTGTTTTTTCTGACATGGCATACTTCATTGCTGTAGCTTCTTCTTCTGCTTGTTGTTTTTCAATATCTAGTATTTCTATTAAAAACATTTTTAGTATGTCTTGTTTCTTTATTACTTCAACTGCATAAGCCTCTCCTTGCTTTGTTAAGGTTATATTACCATAAGCTTTATAGTTTATTAACGCCATATCTTTTAGTGTATTGATTGCTTTGTTTACACTTGGTTTTGTAATTTTAAGTTTTAAAGCAATGTCTGTTACTCTAACTTTTTGGGTATTCTTTTTTAATAAATATATTGTCTTTAGATACTCCTCTTGTGAACTTGTCAATTTCATAATTTTCTCCTTTTGTTAGATTGTGCTAACATTTTATTACAGATTCTAATTTTTGTCAAGTTATTTTCATGCTGCTAACTTAAAAATGTAATTACTGATACCATACTATCAACTTAATTCTTTTGGTTTTTCCATTAATTATTTTTTAACTTTCGGTTACCTATCATGCTAACAGATTCTAAAAATGAAACCAGAACAGGATAAATCTCATCAGCTTAAGCTACTTATATGATTTTTGTAACAACCGCGTAAGCGACCAAACGAGCATTAGCGAGTGCGATTGGAGCAACCTACCATGATTCAAACTGATGGTTGCGACATACAAGGTGTAAAAAAATCATATAAGTAGCTTAAGCTGATGAGATTTATCCTGTTCTAGTTTCATTTTTAGTGTTTCATCATATTGTAATAAAAGCCTTCATCTTCTCAAATTTGTTATCACCTACACCACTTACCTCTTTAATATCTTCTATTTTTTTAAATCTTCCCTTTTCCTTTCTATAATTAAGTATTTTAATTGCTGTCGATGGACCAATTCCTGGTAAGGTTTCTAGTTGGGTCTGTGTTGCTGTATTAATATTTACTTTTGCATTTTGGGTATTTTCCTTTTTCTCATTACCAACAGAAATTCCAAGTGAATCTGTTATATCGTTTTCGTCTATATGATTTTGATTTGCCTTCTCTTGTTTAGTTGAAACATGTATTTTCATTCCATCTTCTAATTTATAAGCTAAATTAATATCTTTCATATATGCTTCTTCCTTGATTCCTCCGTGCTTTTTCTATAGCATCTGCTATCCTACTATCTTTTTTTAATTCTACTACACCTTCTTTTTTTACAGCACCAGATATATGAACTAAAATTTTATCATTGTTATATTCTTCTTGTTGTTCTATTCTATCACTTTGTATTTCTAAACTGTTTTCTATTACTGACACTGTATTGTTGCCTTCCTTTGCATATACATAATAGTAAACAAAGCCAGTTATAATAGTTACTAATATTCCTAATATAATTTTCTGTTTTTTATTTAAATGATACATAATAACCTCCTTAAAATAAATTTAATATTTGATATAGTTGAAAATTTAGGTAAAATGCGTTATGATTATGTATATTATTAGGAGAAAGAAAAATGAAATTGAAATTAAAAGGAAAAAATCTAATTTTTCTATTATTGACAATTATATTAATGCTATCAAATAGCTCTTTTGTGTTTGGTACTTCTAAAGAACCAAACTTAGTATCAGAAGCTGCTATTTTAATGGATAAGAAAACAGGAAAAGTTTTATATGCAAAAGAAGAAAATAAGAAAATGTATCCTGCTAGTACCACTAAAATTCTTACTGCTATTCTTGCTTTAGAAAATTCTCATTTAGATGATTTGGTAACAGTTAGTTATGATGCTGTTATGTCTATACCTGATGGCTATTCTTCTGCTTCTCTTCAAGTTGGTGAACAATTAACTGTCGAACAATTATTAGAACTAGTATTGATTCATTCTGCTAATGATGCTGCTAATGTTCTAGCTGAATATGTTGGAGGCTCTGTAGAAAGTTTTGTTTCTATGATGAATACGAAAGTTCATGAACTTGGTTTATCAAACACTCATTTTACAAATGCCTACGGTATGCATCATGACAATCATTATACAACTTGTCAAGATTTAGCAAATATTATGAAATATTGCATACAAAATGAAGATTTTAGAAGAATAGCTGGTAGTGCTTCTTGTGTACTTCCTTCTACTAACAAGTATGGCACTAGGAAATATGCTTCAACAAATGAACTAATTATACCTAATCATTCTAATTATTACCCCTACTTAACCTGTGGTAAAACTGGTTTTACGAGTCAAGCAGGAGATTGCCTAGTGTCTTGTGCTTATAAAAATGACCTTGAATTAATTTGTGTTGTTTTAGGTGGTAAAACGAGAAATGGCATTTCTACTCGATTTTCTGAAACAAAAGATTTGTATGAATATGGATATGGCAATTATACTGTTAAAACGATTGTAAATGTAAATGATGTTGTTAGACAACTAGAAATATCTAATGGGACACAACAGACTAAAAATCTTGACTTACTTGCTAATAATTCTATTGTTGCCTTATTAAAAAATAGTATATTAGAAGATACTATCCTAACTAATATAGATTTAAAGGATAATATTCAAGCTCCTATTGAACAAGGGGATTATTTGGGGCATGCTTTTTTTATTATTGATGATACTTCATACGAAACAGATTTAATAGCTGCTCATAGTGTTGAAGAATCTAAATTATTGGGTCTTATTTTAGAAATTGGAATTGGTTGCTTGTTTATTATTTTTGCTTGTATTTTATTTTTTATAAATAAAAAGAAAAAAATAAAATATTTAGATAATACATTCTGATTATAAAAATTGAAAGACATAAAGTGATTGAACTAAAATATTTATAATTTCTTTATAAAATTAGTTGATACCTGATATACAATGCTGTCAATTTAAGGTGTATTTATTATCTTTTACACTTTAAATCGACAGCATTAATTTTATATACCAAACTCAAAAGTTTTGTAAAATTAACTTAATTTAGTTTTATTAATAATCTTTTCCAATTATAATGGTTATATCTACTTTGCTTGAACTTGATTCACTTGTTTCAATTCTAGCTGTTCCAATAACATCTTTGATATTTTTTAAAAACGTTTCTTTTACATTTCTCTTATTAATAATAGTAGTTTTGGCTGTTATATTTGTACTTCCTGTCCTTGTAACTTTATAACCTGCTCCTTTTAATTGGTTAACTACTTTTTGTAAGTTGCTACTGCTACTACTGCCATTTAAAACTTCTATTGTAATTTCTGATTTACTACTATTATTGGTTGTTACATTTCCTTCTGTTGTGTTTTGAGTTTCTTCCATATCTCTGTCATAAAATAATTCTTGTACTATTTTTTTTGTTTCAGCTTGATTATGGATAAAAACCCATGTCTGGTTTGCATTCTTATTTGTGTTAACTCCTGGCAATACTTCTGTTAGTAAATTTTCTGTGTTAAATTCTACTACATATGGAATATAGTCTTTTGCTACATTAAAATCTATATTGGTTATAACATATTCTTTTGCTACATCTAATATTTCTCCTAGTTTGAATATGTTTCCTGGCTTTGCTGTTTGTTTTACTACTTGCATGATAAATTCTCTTTGTGTCCTCATTCTTCCTGTGTCATTGTCTCCATATTCTTCTGGGTAAGAGGTTCCATTATTATTGTGCCTAAAACGAACTACTTGCTCTGCTTTATCTCCATCTAATAATTGTTCTCCTGCTTTTAGATGAATGTGTAAATTTTGGGTTGGGTCATCATAATTCATATCAATAGGAACATTGAATGTAATTCCTCCTATTACATCTACTAATTTGATGAGTGCTTCTGTTTTTACTACTACATAATATTCAATATTTAACCCTGTGATTTGATTTACGGCTGCTAATGTTTCATCTGGTCTATGTTTTCTATTATATAGTGCATTTATCTTTTCATAAGCTGTTGCTTTTGATGGATTTTTGCCTGTGTAAGTATCTCTAGGAATTGATAATAAAGTGGCCTTCTGTGTATTAGGATTATAAGAGGCAACCATAATTGTGTCGGTAAGATCTACATTTTCTTGATCTGTACTAATTCCTAGTATAAGAACTCTGAATTCTCCTAAATTTTTTCTGGTATTTTCATCATGCCCTACCATTGTTGCAAGCATTCCAGATAACCCTCCACCATTTCGATACACTCGATAAGTAAATATTCCTCCTATTATTAGCAAAATTAGTAGAAATGCTAGTAATATTCTTTTCCATGTTTTTCTTTTTTTCTTTTTTCCTTTTTTAGTTTTTCTATTCATTTGTTTATTTTCCAAAATCATTCACTCCTAAATTTTCATGGTACTAGTATAGCAAATCTACTTTCAAAAAGCAACTCATATGTACGTTTTTTCATCAAAAAAATACATTTAATATGTTATTTTGATACATCGCTTTTGCAATAAATGATTGATTGATATTTTCACTTATTTTATTATTAGGATTTATTTTCTCAGGTATACTAATTATTAAAAATGCCACATATAAAATTAGAATTCCTCTTAAAAGTCCATATATGATTCCCCCTGTCTTATTTACTTGGTTGATAATTGGTAATTTGGCAATACTATCTGCAATGGCACTTATAAATCGGATAGAAATTTTAATGGTAATAAATAAGATAATGATAACGCCTCCTCTTACAATATTGATGGCTAAAGTCCTTGCTGTTTCTGGTAACATCTCATTTTTGGCTGTTTCTATCATTTGACTAGTTAGTTTCTCTTCTTTTTTGTTTTCTTGCATTATGTCATTTGCTTTTTCAAAAATACTATTTTCGATTGCCTCATCAATTCCTGTGCTATTGATAACCAAATTAGAAATTGGTTGATATAACACAAATGTTGCTACTGTAGCAATAACAAAAGAACACAATCCTATCGCTAATTTTACTAGCCCTTTTTTATAGGCTAAAAACGTTGATACTCCAACAATTGTTATAATAATAAAATCTATAATTATTCCCATTTTTCCTTCCTTTCTTTGTGGAAAATAATTGTTATTTTATGAGATATGTTAATGAAGATACCATAACCTCACATTATAATTATTTTCCAACGATTATAAATTAATGATTTCAATTTTGTCTCTATACACGATTCCTGCTAAATTATTAGACATTATAATATCTGTAATTTCCTGGTAAGCAACATATCGTTTTACTAACCATCCCTCTGTATTAATAAATTCTATTTCGGTTCCTAAATTTAAAGCCATAATATTACCATAAGTATAAATCTCTTTTGTTACAGAATTTACCATATATTCTTTTGTTCCTCTATTTTCTGTGTTTATAATATTAACAACTGAATCTGCTGTAAATAAGCCAGACGACCTCTCTTCTATTTGCATGGCATGATTTGTTAACTGAATAGATTGAAAAATCATTTTTCTTTTTTCATTACTCATTAAAATAGTATCTTGTCCATTCTCTATAATATGAATGCTATCTGTATACATACAAATTAATTTATTTTTATCTTGGTATTTTATGCTAGTAATTAATTTGTCTGTTTCTCCTTTATATGTATTTTCTAATGAATTAGTTGGATCTGTGCTTGCTTTGTCAACTGAGATTATCTTTATATTAGATTGTATGATAGTTCCTGATGTATCAACTTCTGCAATTGCTAAATGTTTATTATCATTTGAAATGGCTATGTCTGCTGTTCTTGTAGAAGATAAATAGGTTTTAAATTTTGGCTTTCCTTCTCCTTCTGGACTATATACATTTATTACTGTTTTATAACTTGTATCTGTTATTACAACAGCTACATATCCATTTTTGTTAACATGTATCTGTGAGATATTTCCTTCTACATTAGCTTCCCAAATAATATCTTTATCATTTATTAAATATAGCTTTTTACCTTTTTTTTCTGCAATAACCAAGAATCTATTTGCTGAATCAAAAATTGGATTGGATATTTGTATTTCTAAATTTGTTTCCTCATTTCCTGTATTCCCATAAATGGTAAATCTGTTTTTATTTAGTATACCTATATATTTATTAAAAGCATATAAATTCATGTTTTGATTTTCTTTTAATTCTATTGTATTAACCTTATCTTGCATAACTTCTTTTCTTAAAAGAATTCTATCTATCCACTCTCTAGCTGATTTATTATTATAATAAACTACTAGAACTGAAATAATAGCTATTACTACACTAATGATTATAGTTATGGTTATTATTTTCTTTTTATTTACTTTTTTTGGTACAGGTTCTTTCCAATAATCCCTCATTCTTCCTTCTTTCTCCTTATCCTTTGCTATTTTACTTATATCAGTTTTTTTGTTTTTTTTCAATACTTTTACTGGTTTTTATGGGTTTTATTATAATAATTAAGCCAATATTATGGGTTTAAGGTACCTAAATTTTTTAAACTCATAGTATTAGCTTAATTATTACATTTTATTTTGTTAAAGATAGTTTCAAAATCTGAAGTAAACCTAAATATCCAAAAATCGGATATAATAAACTAACTAAATTTGAAAATCCAACTTTAGAAATTATTACTGAAGTTATACACATAATAATTGCTATTTGTGTATAACTTTTTTTATCTTTTGACACATTTTGCAAAAAGCTTGTTCCCAAAGAAATAGCTGTTGTAAAAATAGACCCTAATATAATAAATCCATAAATATATTTTAATATTTTAAACATAT
>CAPBNZ010000013.1:21484-26926 GCA_948585895.1 uncultured Clostridia bacterium
ATTGCTATGCTTAAAATCTGCTTTTTATCTTGAATATAATTCTTTAAGGTTAATAGAACTGGAATTAGTAAAATACTATTGTAACTACTATATAGAATAGAACTTAGAAGAAAATTAGAGGAATTATATTTTATTATATAATTTCCCAATTCTAATAAATGAACATCTTGTAAATTAATAATTCCTATTAACAATAAAAATCCAATTAAAATAGGAACTAACAGTTCATTGGCTTTTACTACTCCTTTTACGCTTGTCATAAATACAATAAATGTTGCTACTGCTAAAATTGAACTTCCTAACAGACTATTAATTCCTATTTCTTGTTCAAAATACGCTCCAAATCCAGCAATCATAATAAAAAATGTAATTAAAATAAAAATATTAATAATTGTATTAATAACTGGTTTTAGTGCTAATTTTTTTTGAAGTAAAATAGTTAAGAAATCCTTGTAAGTATTAACACCATATTTATTTACTATCTGAAATGTTTTGTAGATTACAAAACCAATTATTAGACTAGAAATTACAATTCCTATTAGACCTTCTATTCCATAAGAATAGAAAAACAAATACATTTCTTGCCCAGATGCAAATCCTGCTCCTATCATGGTTCCTATAATTACAAATACAACTTTTAAACTATTTTTCATAGACAAATCTCACTTTGCGTAATCTTATATTAGGGATAAATTTAAAAACCCCATAATATTTTATGGGATTTTTTTGCTAATTATTCAATTCTTGTAAAAAGAGTTCTCTCTCGCATGTCCATGCTAATTTATTTTACTCCAATAGCTAATAATTTTACTTCTTTCTTCTTCTCACTTGCCATACAATAATTCCTACTATGATAATAGCAATTGGTACAGCAAATATAATAATTCGAATCATTGTATCTTGTTCTTCTGTTGCTGTATAAGTTACAGTTCCTGTACTTTTCCTTGCTGTAATATCTTCTTCTCTGTCTACTAAATAAGCAATAGCATTTAATATTAGGTCTTTATTGTACCCTAGTTGAATTGCTCCATATTGAGAATTTTGACTTAACTGGTAGTCTGAAATGAAGTAATTTTCGCCAAAAATGATTAATTTAGAGGAAATAGCACTTGTTCCTTCTGCTTCTTCTGTCGCTTCTTTTGCTTCTTGTATTGTTTTTTGTAATTCTGCTCCTACTACAAACGTTCCTGTTTCTTCACCATCTACTATGTCATTTGTTTGATAATTAAAATTCGTTCTAAAATATGAACTTTTACTTGCTAATAATAAATCTGTTTGTTCTACCTTTTGTTCTTCTAACTTTTCTGTATCAATATTGATTTTAGTAGCATTGATGAAAATTGCTCCTGTTGTATTATATAAGTCTTTTGTTACAGTTGTAGATTGTATTTCTGGAATGATTAAATCTGGTGAATTGGTTACCATTTTACTTGCATCTGTTTCTCTTATAACTCCTACCTCAAATGGTTTCACTCCATATTCTGCCAATATCTTGTTAACATTTGGCATGTCTTTTTGGCTTGTTATGGCTGAATTTAACCATAAAATATTTCTTCCTGATTGGATATAGCTCATAATACTATTTACTGCTATATCATCAAAGTCCTTGTTTGGTGTTGTAATAATAAGAGTATCACAATCATCTGGAATTTTTCCTACAGACAATACATCTAATGTTTTTATTTCATTGATTTCATTTCCTAAATACATTGTTAAGTAATTCATGTTTTGGCTTAATGAAAATTCACTATATCCTGCTAGAAAATATACTTTTGGTACTTTGTTACTTGTTACAGAAATAATACTACTTGTTAATTTTTCTTCTGCTATACTGATGGTTTCATAAGTAGATTTGTCATAAGTTACTAAATCGTTTGCTGTTAACACCTTTGATTTTTCTCCACATTCTACAATAATACCTTGTGTCCCACTCTCAATTCCATATTTATTTGCTAAGTCTGGTCTATTATTGATATCAATTGCCTCTGCTATTATATTTTCATTGATTTTTTTATATTGTTTTGCTAAGTCTACATTAGCATCTTCTTCTGTGTATCCTATAAAATATAGATTTACTTTTTTATTAATGTTTTTTACCTTTTCTTTACTCTCTTCTGTTAATGTATACAATTTTTCTTGTGTAAAATCAATTGGTGCTAATTCTAATTTTTGCATTAGCATGTTGCTGGCTATCAGTAGGGCTATGATAATAAGGATTAATAGGAACGTTTTAGTTCCATGGATTAGCCATTTCTTTTTAATAATTTCTATTAACTTATTTGGCTTTTTTTCTTTTTTCATCTTTTCTTTTTTCTCTTTCAATTCAATTCTCCCTTCTATCTTACACTTTTTCTTCTTTGCATAAATATAATTGTAATCAACAGACATGCCATAGTAAATAAGATAAATGTTACTGTGTCTGCTATATCAATTTGTCCTGCTGGGAATTTTGAAAACATATTAATTAATGAAAAATTAGTAAATACTGTACTAAATTGTGGTAGAAACCATGTTAATATGAAGAATCCTATTGTAATAACCCCTGCTATAATTTGATTTTCTGTTATACTAGATGCTAAGATTCCAAATGCTATATATGCCATAGCTAATAATAAAAATCCTAACATGGTTACCAATGCTGTTGTAATATGAGGTGTTCCAAAGAAGCTTAGTATTCCAAAGTACATAAAGGTACAAAGTAGGGTTATTACCACAATTAATGTTGCAGCAATAAATTTTCCTAATACAATTTTTGTAATACTAAGTGGAGATGTAAGTAATAATTGCTCTGTTCCTGTTTTTCTTTCTTCTGCCATTGTTCTCATCGTAAGTATAGGAACAATAAAAGTTAATATCGTTGCTCCTGAATAGAATATGTATTCAAAATTTGTACTTTGATATGTAAATACATCTGTATAAAAAAATATGCTAAACATGATTAAAAATAACCCTATAAATACATACCCTATTGGAGAGTAAAAATAAGACTTAAATTCTTTTTTTATAACTGTCCACATTATGAATTACCTCCTTCAATTAGCTTCATAAAGGCATCTTCTAATGTACTATCTGCCTTTCTCATTTCAAATATAGTAATATTTTCTTTTGCTAATTCCGCAAAAATAGTCTTTCTTAAATCCTTTTCTCCTTTTGCTTCTATTACATATTGTTTGGTACCATCTTTGTTTTCTTGTACTAATTCTATTTTTTTGATATCACTTATCTTCTCTTTTATATTTTGAATTTTATTCTCTATATCTTCTACTGTTACATATATACTATTGTTATTTGTTACTTTGTTTTCTAAATTTTCTGGTGTGTCAATTGCTATAATTTTACCTTTATTAATGATGATTACTTTGTTGCAAATCTGACTGACCTCTGATAAAATGTGAGAACTTAAAATAACAGTATGTGTTTTTCCTAACTCTTTAATTAGATTTCTAATTTCTGTAATTTGTTTTGGATCTAACCCTACTGTTGGTTCATCTAAAATTAATATCTTAGGATTTCCTACTAATGCCCCTGCCATACTAACTCTTTGTTTATATCCCCTAGATAGATTTTTAACTAATCTTTTTTCTACCTCTTTTAGTCCTGTTTGTTCTATTATTTTTTCTATTTTCTCTTTTCTCGTTTTTTTATCTACTTGTTTAATTTCTGCCATATAAGTTACAAATTCTTTTACACTTAAATCATAGTATAGTGGTACTCCCTCTGGCATATATCCAATTTCTTTTTTGGCCTTTTTTGGTCTTTTTAATATATCATATCCATCTATGATAATTTCTCCGTGTAGTTTGCTCAATAAATCCTGTTATCATATTCATTGTTGTACTTTTACCAGCACCATTTGGTCCAAGTAATCCTACAATTTCACCTTCTTCAATGGTAAAGCTAATATTGTCTACAGCTATGGCTTTTCCATAACTTTTTGTAACATTTTTCACCTCAATCACAAGAATTTCCTCCTTTATTTTTCTAACGATTTAATCCCTAACATATTACCACTTTGTTTTTTTAAAGTAAAGCAATTCACAAAAAATTTACAATGAAACAAAAGGGACAGTCCTTAAATGTTTCATTATATAAAATTAATTATAAATGTTCTAATCTAGCTAAGAAATGAAACATTTAAGGACTGTCCCCTTTGTTTCAAAAGACATATTTTTTTCTAATGTGCATAGATATTGAATAGAAATGAGGTATACTATGGAATTGATTTATCCTTTTTTAATCACTTTTACTCTTGTTTTCTTTTCTGAGTTAGGTGATAAGACTCAACTTCTAGTTTTGTCTTTTTCTTCTAAAAATAAGACTAAACATATATTATTGGGTGTAGCTATTGGTACTTTTTTTAGTCATGGATTTGCTATTTTATTTGGTAGTAAAGTGGCTTGTTTTTCTAGTGATGCTTTTGAGTCTTTCTTAAAGTTTCTAACTTATACTTCATTTATTTTATTTGGCTTCATTGGCTTTTTACCTAAAAAATCTAATAATGGTACAGTTTCTCATAAGTCTAATCTTTTACAAAAGTTTTCTCATTTGAAACTAAATTGCATAATTATAATTGCCTTTTGTATATTAATTGGAGAATTAGGAGATAAAACCTTTTTAGCTTCTTTAAGTTTAGGTTTTGAATATCCAAATGCTAGATTATCTTTAATCTTAGGTTCCATCTTTGGTATGGTTACTAGTAATTTGATTGCTATTTTTTGTGGTAAGCTAATTGGAAATCACCTTAAATCTAATTTGATTGAACTTATTTCTAATATTACTTTTATTATTTTTGGTTTATTAGGTTTTATTAGTTACTATTTAACTAATGGATTTTCTTAAATGTTATCTACTATTATCTTAATCCAACAGTATTATTTGAGTAATTACCTTATTTTTTAATTTCTATTAATTTTTAATAAATTTTTCTTGACAGTCCACTTTTTTTATGCTATTATATTTATTGTTATTTAAGTAATGGGTCAGTAGCTCAGTTGGATAGAGCACAGGCCTTCTAAGCCTGGGGTCGGGGGTTCGAATCCCTTCTGGCTCACCAAAACGTTCCAAAAACCAAAATGTATTTCTTTGTAGGAGGTTTCGCTGTAAGCCTACCACTGAAATTGGACAAAATGAAAACTCACTGATTTTGCAAGTGAGTTTTTTCATTTACTTGATTATTAAGTTTCTCAAAGCTAAAAACATTTCTATATCTTACATTTACTGACTTGTTTGTTATGCTACTGAAAGCTAAAAACATTTCAACTTTTTTCATTTCCTACTATTATTTTACTTGTTTATATTTCTTCTAATCTTCCCTTAATTACTTAATATATGTATTTATTCTATTAGATTTTACTTGTCCGCTTCTTATTGTTATTCTTACTTTAATTGTTGTTTATTTCCTCTTCAAGCATTGTTTATTTATTCATTGGAAAAGGTTTTGCT
>CAPBNZ010000013.1:26943-29964 GCA_948585895.1 uncultured Clostridia bacterium
TGTTTAAAGTCTTTCTTAATCTAAACTAATTATTGTTACTTTTTATCTCTTATTTCTTTAATTTTTCCTTTAATGTATTAGATACATCTTCTAACAAACGAGATATATCTATTATTGTTAATTTCATATATTCTTCTTGCTTATCATTATATTTATCTATTTGTTTTATTTGTTGCATTATTTCTCTTACTTGCTTTCAGATTTTATTGTATGCCTTATAAAAATTTAGTTTTTGTTGCGACTCTTGATTTTCCTTTATTATTCTTACCATTTTTATTACCTACTTTCTTATATTTTCACTAATTCGGTTATTCTTTATCTTCAAGTTATCTTATTTCAGTTGAAAATTGTGTTTAAGAGTTGTTTATTGTTTTAGTGGGAAAGGGTTACAGCTAAAACGTAAAAACTACTTAAAAAGTGTTATGAACTGTTATTGTATTATTAGTAGATTTATGATAGAATTACAAGAAAAAAGGAAGTGATAATATATGATTATGTATGGTGGTGGTTGGTGCTATGATAGAAAAGGCAAGTGTGATAAATTAGATATTTACAGCGAACTTATTAGAAAAGGAGTTTTCTTTACTGATTATACTAAGAAGACTTCTCCAAAAGTAATGAAATTATTGGGGAAAGCCAAAGCTGGTGATATTATTTATTTGAAATCATATTATATTAAAAAACAAACTTTAAAAATACAAGCAATAGGTTATTTTATAGATGATGAACTTATTGAAGAAACTATTGGTGGTCAAAAAGGAATTGCAAGAAGAATAAATTGGGTCAAAGAATTATCAACACCAATTTCTTTTGAAATTCCTAGTGCAAGAAAATACAATACTACTTTTTATGAGGAAAATCGTGTTGAAAATATATTAGAAATTATAAAGTGTTTAGATGAAAAATAATTGAGAAAAGAACCTCTTGTTGTTAAAGAAGTTCTTTTATTTTTAACTTATAATTAAATTATGAGCCTATTCTAAACTCTTTACATACCCAAATTTCGTGTTCATACATATGAAAATAATATGTTTTTATTGATTTAGTTATTTTTTTACCTTCAACTGTTATTTCAAAATCATTACGAATATCAGGTTTCCCTTTTATAGTAAATGCTGTATCAGCCCAATCTACATATGTTAAAGGTAAGTTTCCATTAAATACATTTTTTCCCTTAACATCTACTTTTACATTTATAGTTTTATTTTCATAATCAGTAGCAGAAATATCTGCAAGCTCTAATAAGTAGTATGTATCAAAACGAACATTTAAATCATACACATTGTCTGCCACTGTTATAGTGATAGTTGTTCCTTTTTCAATATTTTCTCCATTATGCTCAACACTAATAACAGTATTATCTTCATAATCTAAATTTGATTTTTTAACTATTTTATATTTAATACCTAACTTATCTAAGTCATCTGTATATTCTTTTAATTCATATCCCATCTGAAAATATGGCATTTCTATTGTTTCTTTTACTGGTTTAGAATTAGTGTTAGTATTACTATTATTGTTGCTAGAAGTTGTATTATTAGAATTACTACTTGTACTAGATGTGGTATTAAGTTCTTCTTCAACTGGTTCTATATTATTACTACTATTCGTTTTATTATCATCAACATCTATATAAATATTATAACCTTTATATGCATCTTTCATTTCTTTTGCTTTCTCATTGCCAACAGCACCTATCGAATATTGCTTTGAATACATATTTTTTTCTTCAGAAAGTTGAATAAGATAAAAATATGTAATATTATCCTTAATAATAATTCCTCCTGTTCCTATTCCATTAACCTTATTTGCATTTTCTACTTTGTTCATATTCTGAATTATATTATCATCATTAAATAATTTTTTTAAAATGTCATAATAGAATTCTTCATATATACTATTATTTTTTATTATTTCTGATACCGTATAATCAGTAATTACTCCTGTTCTTCCAGCACTGTGAAGTGTAATACTTTGAATATAATTATTAGGAGTAACGTATATTCCTATTCTAAAAGCATAAAGTCCCATTTCTCTCGACTTTTGATTTATTGCTGGAATATAGAAATACATTGCATAATTACTAATACCATCGTCAACTTTAGTCCATTCAGAATTATTACTACCAAATTCTCCTATTAATTTTTCACACTGAGAACCTTGGTATGCTGATTTTATTGCTTTATCAATATCCTCTCGTTTTATATTAAATGTTGCCCCCGTACTTGTATTATCATCAAAAATGATTATGCTTTCATCTTTATTTTCTATTGAATTATTAGTTTCTATATCTTCTTTTAAATCAGTATCTTTTTTCAATGTTGAATTTGATATATTAATTATTGTAATGATAACTGACAATAAAATTATAGCTAGTATAATAATTAGAACTATTTTGACTGGTTTCTTAATAATAAGTTTCCTTTTTCCATTATCAGTTTTAATTTTATTAGTACAATCTTCACAAATAGTTTGTCCTTCTGGTATTTCTTTTCCACATTTACCACAATACATAGCAATTCCTCCTATATTATATACCCCAATTCTTTTCAGCTTCCCATTTTAGTTCTTGTTCTTGATTTGAACCAGGACGCCCATCACTTAAATATGTATAGTAATATAACTTTGTTGTTCCTTTTATTTCAGTCAAATTTTCATCTATTGCAACTAACTGTCTATACTCTGAATATTTTGAGCCTGTATCATAAACTATCATATAAATTATTTTTCCATCATTAGCAGTATCATATTTCCTATGACTTTTATATTTAACAGACCCTTGATTTGAATCCCTAACAATACTAGCCCAATCTTTAATAATATTAGAAATTTTTTCTTCTTTTTCTTTTCTTTTTTGTTCTTCTAGCAATCTTTTTTGTTTTTCTTCTTCTGTTTCTATTGAAATATTAGAATTAAAATTTTCTTTTGCAGTCTTTGTTTGATCAGATAATGAATTACGAACAATCATAACAGAGATAAAAGCAATAAACAATCCAAAAACAATTAATTCTATTTTTACTA
>CAPBNZ010000014.1 GCA_948585895.1 uncultured Clostridia bacterium
ACAACCATCCTAAAAATAGAGAGAAATAAAATTAATTGAAAAGCTTTATAAAAATTAGCTTAATTAACCCTTTCTCTCATTCTTATATCCTATATTTCATTTTAAATTCTTGTATTATGCCTACTTTTTCGAATCTATACTATATTTTTAAATTTAATTCTAAATAAAATTCTACCCCATTTTCTTTATTGACAACACCATATGAATTTCCATAATTGTTCATAATTGCTTTTACAAAAGATAAGCCTATTCCAGTTCCTCCTTCTTCTCTATTCCTAGACTCATCAACTTTATAAAATCGATTCCATATTCTTACTATATTCTCTTGTGCAATATGCTCACCTGTATTAAAAACCCTTACCCTAACCTTATTCTTTTCTATATCTACTTCATTCTCTATTTGTATATATTTCTTTCCGCTTACCTCTTTTATATGTTTGATAGCATTTGTTAAGTAATTGCTTACTACTTGCTCAATATAAAAGTCATCTGCAAATACACAAATCTCTTCTAATGTTTTAAATTTAACTTCAATTTGTTTTTCTTCTAATATAACTTGAGATTTTCGAACTACTTCTTTTTCTAATTCAACAATATTAAATTTCTTATCTTGAAATTCTCTTTTTCCATATTCTAATTTCATTAATTCTAATAATTGCTTTACTAATCGATCCATTTTATTGGTTTCATCTAAAATTACTTCTGCATAAAATCTTTTGCTTTCTTCATCTGAATTCACATTTTCGACCAATCCTTCACTATATCCTTGTATCAATGCAATTGGTGTTTTTAATTCATGTGATACATCTGATATAAAACTTCTTCTCATCTCATCTATCTTGGATTTTTCCTCGATATCTTTTTCTAACTCAATATTTGTATTTTTTAATTGTTTTATGGTTCTTTCTAACTTATCTGACATAACATTAATACTTTTTCCTAAATTATTAATCTCATCATCAGCATCTGTAATTCTATATTTATGGCTAAAATCTAAATTAGCCATTTTTTTAGCAATATCGTTTAGTTCTGATATTGGATCTCCAAATTTTCTAGATACATAAGATACGATTACAGCAGCAATTAAAATAGCAAAACCAGCCATTAAATATAAAAAGTTATTGGATATCTTTACACTCTCTTGTATGGAAGTAATTGGTATTCTAATATATAACAAATATCCATTATCTAAATCAGCTGATAATAACACATAGGTAATACCATTTTTACTATCTTTGATTTTTTTGATAGTAAAACTTCCATCTTTCTCTATTATTTCTCCTGTATCAGCATTAAATCTACTGGTCATCTCATTCATCTGTCCAAAAGTAGAAAAAAAATCCTTGTTAGAAGTATATACATTTACATTTTGATTATTCTTTATAAGAATATCAAAATTATTATTGATAGCAATTCTTTCTAGTTGTGTCTCTAAATCAATATCTTGTAAATTATTATAATAGTTATTTATTACTTCATATACTGATTTCAAAGTTTTTGTTTTGCTATATAAATAAAACTGTCCAAAAACAAAATTATTTACTAAAATAAGAAATAGAATAATTAGTAAAATGACCAATGATAATGTCATAAAAAGCTTCATTCTCACTGATTTAAGTTGATTTCTAAACTTCTCCATTTTATTTTCCTTTCTATTGTATTATTGGTTGGCATAATAAAAAGTAGCCAAAAATTTGAAAAAAATTTATACCCTAACATAGAATGACTAAAAAAATTGAATTAACAGTATTAACTAACTAGTAATTATTTTATTTCAAACTTGTATCCCACACCTCTCATGGTTTTTATATATTTACCTTTTTTACCTAACTTATGTCTTATCTTTTTAATATGGCTATCAATTGTTCTAGAATCTCCATAATAATCATAGTTCCAAACATTATTTAATATCTTGTCTCTTGATAAGGCTATATTTTCATTTTCAATTAAATAAATTAAAAGTTCATATTCTCTTAAACTAAGTTCAATTGTTTTTCCATCTACTTTTACAGTTCTTCCTTCTTTGTCTATTTCAATCCCATCATAATCTTTTACTTTTCCTACTTCTCTTGTTACCCTTTTCAAAATGGCTTCTACTCTTGCTACTAATATCTTTGGACTAAATGGTTTTGAAATATATTCATCCACACCTAATTCAAATCCAAATAATTCATCTTGTTCTTCTCCTCTTGCTGTTAACATGATAATGGGTACTTTTGATTCTTGTCTAATTTGGCGAAGTACAGACCATCCATCTAATTTTGGCATCATTACATCTAATAAAATTAGTGTAATCTTATTTTTATTTTCTGAAAATACTTTTAAGGCTTCTTCTCCATCTTCTGCTTCTAAAATACTATATCCTTTTGCCTTTAGAAAGTCTTTTATTAGTTTTCTCATTCTTTGTTCATCATCAACAACTAAAATATAATGATTTTGCATTTTTATCACTCCTGTTATTTTACTTTGTTCTTAAATTATAAAGGTAAATTGTGTCAATTCTGTGAATTTTCTTTTATTTTGGGTTCTTTTATGTTATAATAAATATGTAACTTTGTGTTTTTTTATGAAAGGAGCTAATTATGCTGCTATTCTACACTTTTCTAATGTTTCTTATTCTGTTTCTAGCATCCATCATGCTAGGTCTATTTGCTTTCTCCGAACGGAGGAAGTGCTATGGGAAACTAAAATATCTTCTCATGCCAATAGTAATATTGGCATGGGCAATGTGGATACTATTTCTTGTGCTTAGCTTGGTAGAAGCTGCCAAGTGGATTAAGGTAGTATTCATGTGATTTCTAAAGGCATATAATGTAGCCTACATTATATGCCTAATCTTAATTCTTTATATGAATTGTTTTTGTATCATATGCTAATTGAATCCCCTCTTCTTGTAAAATTTTCATAATTTTATAATTAATATCTTCTCTTTCTGCTATGTAACTAGCATAATCTACTGAATCTGTATAACTGCATATTAGTATATTTAATCCATTGTCTGTAATGGTATCAAATTTAACAATAATAGAATCATCATAAATAGCTTCTCTTTTTTGCAACATATTTTGTATTCTTGTCTTAAATTTTTCTAGCTTTTCTAATGGTGTCCTTAATTCCACACATAAATTGGTACGATATCTTCTCTTCTCCATTTTACTCCAATTAATAATAGAAGCATTTGAAATAATAGAATTTGGAATATTTACCAAAGCATTCTCAAAGGTTCTAAGTCTAGTGCTTCTAAATGTAATATCTTCTACTGTTCCTTCAAAATCTTCAAGTTGTATCCAATCTCCCACTACAAATGGCTTATCTAAAAATACAATTAATCCAGCAAATAAATTCTTTGCTGTATCTTGGGCAGCAAGCGTTAGAATCACGCCTCCTATTCCAAATCCTGTCACTAAACCATTTAAGTTAATTCCTAATGCTGTTATCACTATAAATCCCGCAATCATATAAATGATTATTCTTATTATTTTTAGAATAAATTCAAACATAGAATCTTCTACATGATTGCTTGTTTTTTCTTTTAATTTTTTATAAAACGATGATTTTGGCGTAAAGCTTGCAGCTAGTCCTTTTGCAAATGCAATGGTACTAGCTATTATAAATACCTTATAAATAACAAACATCATTTCATCTTTTATATTTAACGGTTCTTTTAAAAATATAATCGCTACATAAAATCCTAATAGAACGAAAAATATCTTTATAGGATTGTAAAACGCACTCTGTTTTATATTTTTTGTTTTATTTTCTTTTATCTTAAACATTCTAATAATGATATATGAAAAACTACTGCTAAAAATTCTAAAAAATAAAATAATTCCAATTGCTATTAGTATATCAATTACTTGTACTGCTGAAATACTTTCTATTATACTTATAACTTGACTCATATCTCCCTCCAAGCTTCCTATCTAGCCCATGTAATCTCTAAGCTTTTTACTTCTACTTGGGTGTCTTAATTTTCTTAAGGCCTTTGCCTCTATTTGTCTAATTCTCTCACGAGTTACTTCAAATTCACGTCCTACTTCCTCTAAGGTTCTAGCTTTCCCATCTTCTAAACCAAATCTTAATTTTAAGACCTTTGCTTCTCGTGGTGTCAATGTATTCATCACATCTTCTAATTGTTCTTTTAATAATGTATAAGCTGCTGAATCGTGTGGTGCTGGGCTATCATCATCTTGTATAAAATCTCCTAAATGACTATCATCTTCTTCTCCAATTGGTGTTTCTAATGACACTGGGTCTTGTGCTATTTTTTGAATTTCCATCACTTTTTCAACTGGTATTTCCATCTCTTCTGCTATTTCTTCTGGGGTTGGCTCTCTTCCTAATTGTTGTAATAAATGTCTTGAAGTTCTAATTAATTTATTAATTGTTTCTACCATGTGAACAGGAATTCTTATTGTTCTGGCTTGATCGGCTATCGCTCTTGTAATTGCTTGTCTAATCCACCAAGTTGCATACGTACTAAACTTAAATCCTTTTGTATAATCAAATTTCTCGACTGCTTTGATTAGACCCATATTTCCTTCTTGAATTAAATCTAAAAATAGCATTCCTCTTCCTACGTACTTCTTGGCAATACTTACTACTAATCTTAAGTTAGATTCTGCTAATTTTTTCTCTGCTTCCTCATCACCCTCTAAGATTCTTTTTGCTAAATCTAATTCTTGCTCAAATGTTAAAAGAGGAATTCTTCCTATTTCTCTTAGATACATTCTAACAGGATCATCTACATTAATCCCTTCATAGCTTGTATCTGTTATTTCATCTAATTTTAAATCTTCTACTTCTTTTAAATCTTCGATATCTGGTTCTTTCTCTAAATCATCTGCTAGTAAATCAACACCCAATTCTTCAAAAGCATCAAAAACTTGGTCTATTTGTTCTGGATTTACATCATCTAATTCACTTGCTAAATCACCATATGTTATCTGACCTTTTTCTTTGGCTTTTTTCAAAATATTATTCACTTTTTCTTCTTTTAATTTGCTGTCATTTTCTGCTTGTGCTACAGATTCTATCTTATTGGGTTCTTTATTAGCTTTTGGCTTATTATTTCCTTTTTTGTCTTCTGCTTTCCTTTTTGCTTTTTCTCTTGCCTCTTCTATTTTTTCTGATTTTTCTTTTTTATCCTCACTCTTTGTCGCTTCCTTCTTTACTCCTTTTTTCATTTCCTCAACTTTTTCTACTTCTTCTTTTTTCTTCGCCATCTTTTAATCCATCCTTTCTAAAGGCTTGCACTTCCTATTTAATTTTTGCTAATCGAATAATAATATCACTTAATTCTCTTTCTAATTCTTTTTTCTGATTAGCTTCTATATTTTCCTCTAATATTCCTAATATTTCAAATTTTCGCTCATTTAGCTTGTCTTTTTCATAACTTTGTATTATGTCATCAATTGCCTTTTCAACATCTTCTATTTCATAATCATCTGCCATAATTTCCGTAATATGATTCTGTTCTTCGTCTTTTAATATATCTATTATACTATTTATATTACTATTTCCTTTTTCGAATTCTTCATACAGTTTTTGGGCAATTTCTTGGTTAATTCTATCCTTGAAATCTTCTACTTTGATATTTTGTTTAATTACTTGAAAGATATTAATATCTCCCCCTAATAAGATAGATATCACCGTATTCTCTCGCTTTTTTATGCTTTGTGATATTTCCTCCTGCTCTTCTGTTTTCTTATGGCTACTTACTAGTCTTATTTTTTCTAATGTCTTTTCCCCTTTTGCACTTGCATATGTTAATTTATTTACTTCAGCATAAATCGCTTCTTTTGATATATCATACTCTTTGGCAATTTTTTCAATGTATACTTCTCTTTCTATCGTATTTTCTACTTTTGCTATTAGTTTAGCAATTTCATTTAAAAATTTTATTTTATCATTGATATTATCTAAATTTAAATTTTTCTTTAATACTTTTACTTTAAATTCGATAACAGAAAGTGCTTTTTCTACTAGATTCTTAAATCTAGCATTTCCATATTGGATAATGTATTCGTCTGGATCTTTTGCTCCTTCCATTTGTAAGATTCGAATATCACATCCCATATCTTGTAAAATGTCTAATGCTCTTATTTTAGCAGTAAGACCCGCTTCATCTGAATCAAAACTTAATATGATTTTTTCAGCACTTTTTCGAAGTAACCACCCTTGTTGTTGTGTTAATGCTGTTCCTAATGGTGCTACTACATTTGTAATCCCTCTTTGATGAAGTGATATAACATCCATATATCCTTCCACAATTAAAATCTGTTTCATATCTCCCTTTTTAGCAACATTTAACCCAAATAAATTTCTTCCTTTGCTATAAACAATATTTTCAGGTGAATTGATATACTTAGGCTTCGTGTTATCTAATACTCTTCCTCCAAATGCTATCACTCTTCCTCGAATATCACAAATAGGAAACATAAGTCTATTTCTATATCTATCTATATATTGTCCTTTATCGCTTCGATTGACTAATCCTGATTCTATCATTTCTGGTTCTTCAAATCCTTGTTTTTTCAACTCTTGATACAACTCATCAAATTTTCCTGAAAATCCGATTTGGAAAGATTTTAACGTTTCATTGGTTAACTTTCTTTTTTTAATGTATTCTTGTGCTATTTTTGATTCTGGCTTATATAGGTTTTGATGATAGTAATTGGCAGCAAATTCATTTACCTTATATACTTTAGATTTTAATAATTCTTTAGCAGAATCTCCTTTGCCCTCTAAAGTAGGTAATTGTATATTTGACCTTTCTGCTAACATTTGAACTGCTTCAATAAAATTAATGCCTTCCATTTTAGTTACAAAGGTGAATACATTGCCTCCTACGCCACAGCCAAAACAGTGAAATATTTGCTTATCTGGTGATACGGAAAAAGATGGAGATTTTTCATTATGAAATGGACATAGTCCAAAAAAGTTTCTGCCACTTCTTTTTAAATGCACATATTGTGATATAATATCCACGATATCATTGGTTTGTCTTATTTCATCTATGATTTCATCACTATAACGTTGCATTTTTCCCTCACTTTCTTTCAATATATTTCAATTAATGATTCGTAATTATATTATTCGACGTATTTTACATAAATCCTTCTTAATTTTTAAAAAATGTTACTATTGTATCTCTTCTCTATCCGTATTTTCATTGTATAGGCAAAATCTTCAATTTTTCCTATACAACAAAAAATTGCCAAAAAAGTTTATCTCTTTGACAATTCCTTTAAAAGCATCATTTTATTATCTAACTTATTTATCATCTTAGCACAATTAACCCATTCTCTTGCTTCCTTTTTACTTATCTCCTCCTCTGATTTATATTTCATCTTATGTTCTAAAGTAGCCCAAAAATCCATAGCAATTGTTCTAATCTGAACTTCTACTTTCACATAGAAATTTTGTTTTGATAATGCAATTGGTACTTCTACAATTAAATGATAACCTGAATATCCACTTTCTTTAGGATATGTAATATAGTCTTTTTCTTTTAAAATATTAATATTCGGAAAATTTTTTATTAAATTTTTAATAGCAATAATATCTTTTTTGAAAGAACATACGATTCGAATTCCTGCAATATCATTAATATTTTCAACCATATCTTTATAAGTAAGTTCTATTTCCTTTTTTCTCATTTTCTCAAGAATACTTTCTGGTTTTTTAATTCTTGTGTTTATGTGTTCAATTAAATCATAGTGATAAAAAATGTGAAATTCATCTCTTACATTTTCTATTTTTGTTTCTAATTCTTTAATAGCAATAGAATAAATAAACATTAGCTTTTTAAACGTTTGATTTTCAACCTTTAACGTCTGATTATAATCTATAAAATTTTCTACTTTTATTAAATTATCTACCTTCTTCTTTTTTTGTTTCATTTGGCACTACACCTCTCTTTATTTAGTATATGCTAATATTATCGTTTTATTGTTATGAATTAATATTTAATTTGTGTCTTTTCAGTGAAGAATAAGAACAAAAGCAACATAATAAAATCTTTATCCTTTAGATTACTTATATGTTGCGTCTTTGTTCGTCCGCAAAAATTTTCTGCGGAATTTATTGCTTGTATAAAAATAGAGAAGACTAATATTGTCTTCCCCAAACTATCATTTTATCTGCTTTTTTACCACAACATACACAAGTATCTGCCAAATGTTCTTGTTCAAATGGCATACATCTAGATGGTGCTCCTGTTCTTTCTTTTACTTTATCTTCACATTCTGTTGAACCACACCACATAGTTTTTACATATCCCTGATTTTCATTCATATTTTTTTCTAATTCCTCCATGTTAAAAGCAACTGTCGTTTTTTCTTCCATTCTTTGCTTACAAGCATCATACATATATTGATGAATATCCTTTATCAATTCCTCTAGCTTCTCTTCTAATTCTTTTATTTTAACTGGTACTTTTTCTAATGTATCACGTCTTGTTAGAATCACTTCTCCTTTTTCGATTTCCTTTGGTCCTATTTCAATTCTGATAGGTACTCCCTTCATTTCCCAATCGTTAAATTTGTATCCTACTGTATAATTATCTCTACTATCTAACTCTACTCTAAATCTTTTTGATAATGTTTTTCTCATCTTCTCTGCTTCTTCTAAAACATTTCCTTTTTGTTGTGCTATTGGTACAATTACTACTTGAATTGGTGCTACATATGGTGGTAATTTCAATCCTCTATTATCACCATGTGCCATAATAACTGCACCTATTAGTCTAGTACTAATTCCCCAAGAAGTTTGATAAGCATATTCCTGTTCCCCATTCTTATTTTGGAATTTTACATCAAATGGTTTCGTGAAATTCTGTCCAAAATAATGTGATGTTCCCCCTTGTAAAGCTCTACCATCATGCATTAAAGTTTCTACTGTATAAGTTGCTTCAGCCCCAGCGAATTGCTCTTTTTTTGTTTTTTGTCCTTTTAAAACAGGAATTGCCAATAAATTCTGGATTACATCAGCATATACTTCTAACATATCTAATGTAAACTCTTTGGCTTCTTCTGCTGTTTCATGAATGGTATGACCTTCTTGCCATAAAAATTCTCTTGAACGTAGAAATGGTCTTGTTTCTTTTTCCCATCTTAGAACATTACACCATTGATTGTATAAAAATGGCAATTCTCTCCAAGAACTCAACCATTTTGAATACATAGTTGAGAAAACTGTCTCAGAAGTTGGTCTTACACATAATCTTTCCTCTAATTCTTCTTCTCCACCTATTGTAACCCAGGCTACTTCTGGTGCAAATCCTTCTACATGGTCTTTTTCTTTACTCAACAAATTTTCTGGAATTAAAACTGGCATAGATACATTTTTTACGCCATGTTCTTTGAATTTCTTATCTGCATATTTTTGGATGTTTTCCCAAATTTCATAGCCATATGGTCTGATTGAAATGAAGCCTTTTACTGTTGTATAATCTGCTAATTCTGCTTTCAACACAATATCTGTATACCATTGTGCAAAGTCTTCATCTATATTCGTAATATCTTTAACAAATTCTTTTTTATTAGTCACTTTTATTTCCTCCTATTTATTTATGATTCTATCACATTTGATTCCTCTGTTTTTTCTATTTCAGTATTCGAAATTTCTTCTGTTTTTTCTTGCTCTATCAATTCATCTATAACTATTTGTTGGTTTTCGTTAATTTTATATCTTGGCAATTCTGGTAGGTCTTCTAACGAATGATAACCAAACATCCTTAAGAAATCACTTGTTGTTTTATAAGACATAGGTTTTCCTGGTAAATCAATCTTTCCTGCTTCTTCTACCAACCCATATTCTAATAACTTATAAACACAAGCGTCTGCTGATACACCACGAATTGATTCGATTTCAGCTCTTGTTATTTTAGGATTATAAGCAATAATAGCTAATGTTTCTAATGCTGCATTCGACAATTTGGGCTTATTTCTTTTATCTAATATCGAATAGATAGAATCATATAATTCCTTTTTTGTACAAAGCTGATAAGATTGTTCTATGTTTACTATTTCAATTCCTCTTGCTTGACTTTGATAATTTTCTTGCATTTTTGCTATTATACTTTTGATGTCTTCTTCTGAAATTTCTAAACTCAGTATCAGTTCCTTCTGCGATACAGGTCTTCCAGCAGCAAAAAGAATGGCTTCTATTATGGCTTGCATTTTTTCTACTTCCATCTTCTTATCTTCCGTCTTCCTCCTTTTTTCTCTCTCTTCTTTGTGTTTCTTCCCCCATATTTTGATAATTTACTTCTATTTTTCCATCTCCGTAATTTTTTCTAAAAGCATCCTTTTTCTCCTTCACTTTGATGTTAGATGCATCTGCTTCCTCTCTAGTTGTGTACTCTGGCAATCTTTTATTTTTCTTCCTGGTAAAAAATTCTTTAATCTTTCCCCACATTCCTTTTTTACTTGTTGCCATCTCCTTTTGTCTCTCTTCAAATGCTTGAGCAATGTCTGCCATCGTCATTTCATATCCATTTAACATAGAATATTCTGATAATTCTTCCTCATCAAATAATCTTTTCAAGATAGATTCTCTATGAACATCTGCACTACTACTGTCTCCTTTTGCTAAGTTATTTACCGAATCTTCAAATTCCTGTTTTTTTGCCTCAAAGTCCTTTGGTTTAATTTTGGATACCATTTCTTTAAGTGCTTGCTTTCTTAACAGATATCCTAAGATTTTAGATTTATCATAAAAATCCACTCCATATTTGTCAATTTGCTGTGTATCTCCATTATATCGTGCAAGTTCGGCATGAACCTTTGATAATTCCCTGAAATTTTTTCCTTTTAATGACTGTTGATATGCTTCCCCTTTTCTTAATGTGATTATTTCTTTTGCCAAGTCTCTAATTTCTGCTTTTGACATTTGCCTATGCATGATTCCATCTTTTACCAAATCTCTTTCTAATATACTCGTTTTACTTGCTTCTATGTCATCTAATCCATTCTCATATGCTGAAAGCCCTTCTCTCTTTCTGGCAGCATCTACTAATTGTTTTAACTCTTTTGTGTTTTGCGTAGTAGAATGACTAGCAACAGCTCCTAAACCTAATTTTTGTAATGCAAGCCAATTCATCTCTTTAAATATTTCTAAACTCTCATTTGATAATTCTTTTAATGCCTCTGCTAATTCTATATCAACTATTCTCATTTTTACTCTCCTTTCATTTTCTATTTTAATTATACTTATATTTATGTTCTTTTTCAAGGTCTTTCTAAAATTTTCATTTTTTCTTGCTCTTTTTTTTGTAATATGATACGATTATTAAAAGAAATCTAGGAGGTTCCTATGGAAAATAAGAAAAGTTTACAAGTAATTTCTGGTAATGGTTCAGAATTATCTATTTCCCCTGTTTATGACCACTTAAGTGTTGAAAAACCAAAATCAGCTAAAGAAAAGCCTACCCATATTGTAATACCAAAAGAAACGAAGAAATCACAAGATAAAAAAAGGAAGGATGATACAAATAAAACCAATGAAAAAAAGGAAGAAAATTAATTCTTCCTTTCTCATATAAAAAAAACTTACCTATTCTTCTACTTTTTCAAATAAGTCTTTACCTACACCACATAAAGGGCATGTCCAATCTTCTGGTAATTCTTCAAATTTTACGCTTTCTTTTTCATCATCATAAATATAACCACATACTGTACATTTATATTTCATATGATTCACCTCCTAATATATTTTCTGCTAATATTTCCATCTGTTCTATATTTTCTTGCTTCATCGTGGACTTGATTGTAACAGTTGGATTTACAATTGTAATATCCTTCATTTCTTGCAGGATATTTTTCATACTTTTAGCTGCTGATGGTGACCAAGAACCATTCTCTATAACAGCAATTTTCCTATTTTGGTAATTTCTTTCCTTTAACTTATTCAAAAATTGCTGCATTGGTACAAATACACCTGCATTATAGCTAGAAGCCGCTAAAATAATTTTGTTATAACGAAATGCATCTTCTACTGCTTCTGCCATATCTTCTCTAACTAAATCAGTTAAGACTACTTTCTTTTCTCCCTTTTCTTCTAATATTTCTTTTAACTTTTGAGCAGCTTCTAACGTATTTCCATAAATAGAAGCACAAGCTATTAATACGCCATCATCTTCTGGCTTATAACTACTCCATATATCATATTTTTGAATATAATGCTGTAAATTTTCTTTTAAAATAGGTCCATGCAAAGGACAAATCATTTTAACATCTAAAGTGGCTACTTTTTTTAGTAAAGCTTGTACTTGTATTCCATATTTTCCTACGATTCCAAAATAGTATCTTCGTGCTTCACAATCCCAATCTTCTTTTGTATCTAATGTCCCAAACTTTCCAAATCCATCTGCTGTAAATAGAATTTTCTCTGAATGTTCATAAGTTACCATGACTTCTGGCCAATGTACCATTGGTGCCATAAAAAATTGTAGAGTATGTTTTCCAAGATTTAATGTGTCACCTTCTTTTACTATTACTTTTCTTTCTGTTAAATCGATATTAAAAAAGTTAGGTAGCATAGTAAATGTCATTGCATTTCCAACAATTTTCATGTTAGGATATTTTTTTGCTAATAACCCAATATTATAGGCATGATCTGGTTCTAAATGAGAAACTACTAAATAATCTATTGTTTCTTCTCCTAACTCTCTTTCTAGGTTTTCTAACCAAGTATTCGTAACTTTTCTATCAATTGTATCTAATACAACATTTTTTTTATCTTTTATTAAATAGGAATTATATGACATTCCATTTGGCACATTATATTGTCCCTCAAATAGCCTAATCTCTTTATCATCTGCCCCTATATAATATACAGAATCTGCTATTGTTACATCCCTCATATTAACCTCTTTCTATAAATTATACCTAAATTTCTTCTATAATATTCTTAGTTTTGTTAAAAATCCATTATATGTCACTACTAAATTATTCGAATTAAATAGAATCTGTCCGCCTTGCACTTTCCATTTTCCATTATTTGTGATTAAGAAGTCTATCACTTCTTCTGCTATTTCTAACATTTTTACGATTTTATTCATAGCATTTTCTAATTCTTTTCTCTCTGTATCTGAAATTTCAATATCTTGTGTTACGAATTCTTTATACATATTAACACTAGATTCATCTGTTGTTTCTGCTTCAATATAAGAATTAATTTTGGTTTCTTCTAAATAAGATAACATTTCTTGTCTGTTTTCTTCTAGTTGTTGTTTTGTCTCACTTAAATACTTTTTAGTTTGTACAAATTCTGGTCCATCATTTTGATAATTTTCAGCCGTTAAAAGCTTTGTCATCTTCTCATCTTCCATTAATGTCTTAATCCTAAATACGGTATTAAAAAGATCAGATGCATATTTTTTGGCAGCTTTCTCTACATTTGCATATTTACCAGTTGCTACAATTGTACTTGTTGTGTTATTGAATGACTCCATATCAAAATTTTCCGAATTGGTTATTTCTTCTATTTTTGCAAATTCCTCTAATATTTTTGCTTTTTGCACTACATCATTTATAAAGAAATATCCTCCTACAAAAGCAATTACTAAAAAAATTGCTCCTACTATAATAGCAATTTTTACACCTTTTTTCATAAATCCATATCCCCTTTCTTATTTTATATCCATATTATATCAAAAAAATAAAATTTGTAAAGTAGTACCTATTGTAAAATTTATTGTTACAGCCCAACCTTAAATCACTTTTAATCAAAAAAGTTTATTATACTTTCTTTTGTAACTCCCAAATACTCACACAATGCCATCAACTTAAGGTGTAAAAAATAATATATTACACCTTAAGTTGACAGTATTAGTCATACACACGCTATCATAAATAACAAACTGTATACTTACTAATTCCCTTAGACCTTGTTACTACAGAAAAAATAAATAAATTCTTTCATTCAAATTCAATAGGATGAACAATAACTAAATAGTTACAATAACTGGTCAATTCGACACTTTTTCTCTTGACAGCAACTTTATTTAGGCATATACTAAAGCCATAAATAGAAAATAAGAAGGAGGCTAACTAAACATGGATAACTTAATAGAAATTAGATGGCATGGTAGAGGTGGGCAAGGTGCTAAAACAGCTTCTTTATTGCTAGCCGATGCTGCTTTTAATACTGGTAAATATATCCAAGGTTTTCCAGAATATGGACCTGAAAGAATGGGTGCCCCTATTACAGCCTATAATCGTATTAGTCGTGACCCTATTACTATCCACAGTAACATTTATGAACCTGACTATGTCGTAGTTGTTGATGATACACTTTTAGAAACAGTCGATGTTACTGCAGGATTAAAAGAAACTGGTGGTATTGTTATTAACACAACAAAATCAGAAAATTACTTAAAAACAGTCCTAAAAGGATATCAAGGTAACATTTATACAATAGATGCCAGAAAAATATCAGAAGAAGCATTAGGAAAATATTTTCCTAATACACCAATGCTTGCTGCTATTATAAAAGTAAGTGGTATCATGTCAGATGAAGCTTTACTAGCAGATATGAGAGACTCTTTTAAGCATAAATTTGCTAAAAAACCTGAAGTCATCGATGGTAATATGAAGGCTTTAGAATTAGCATTAAAGGAGGTTAAAAAGATATGACAGAAATTAATAACCATACACCTATGGAAAAACTAACACCAGGTGGTGATATTTATACTTCTGGAAATGCAAAAGAATTTAAAACTGGTGACTGGAGAAGTGTACGCCCTATTTTCTTAAATGATGCTTGTAAACAATGTGGTATGTGCTTTCCAGTTTGTCCTGAAGATGCTATTCCAGTTAATAGAGATTTAAAAAGAGAAGATTTTAATTATGATTATTGTAAGGGATGTGGTGTATGTGCAAAAGTATGTCCATTTCATGCAATTGAAATGAAGGAAGAATAATTTGAAAAATAGTAGCTATTTTGCTTGGATACCAATAAATATTCCTAGCAATTAACTATTGTTTTTCCAATTAGACAATGCCTTAAAGAAAGGAATGAGATTAAAATGAGTATAAGAGAGAGATTAAGTGGTAATGAAGCAGCTGCAACTGCTATGAAACAAATTAATCCAGATGTTGTAGCAGCCTTCCCTATTACACCATCTACAGAAATACCACAATATTTTTCAACTTTTGTAGCAAATGGAACCGTTGATACTGAGTTTGTTGCTGTAGAAAGTGAGCATAGTGCTATGTCTGCTTGTATTGGGGCAGAATCTGCTGGAGCAAGAGCAATGACAGCTACTTCAGCAAATGGTTTATCTTTAATGTGGGAAATGATTTATATCGCTTCTAGTTTAAGATTACCAATTGTTTTATCTTTAGTAAATAGAGCCGTATCTGGGCCATTAAACATTCACTGTGACCATTCAGACGCTATGGGAGCAAGAGATTCTGGCTGGATTATGCTATTTTCAGAAAATAATCAGGAAGCTTATGATAATACTTTAATGGCTCATAGGATTGCTGAACACAAAGATGTTTTATTACCTTTAATGGTGTGCCAAGATGGATTCATCACGTCCCACGCTATTGAAAATATTGAACTAGTAGAAGATGATAAAGTAAAAAAATTTGTAGGAGAATACAAACCTAAACATTACTTATTAAACAAAGAAGAACCAATTGCAGTTGGTCCATTAGATTTACAAGCTTATTTATTTGAACATAAAGCACAACAAGCAGAAGCTATGAAAAATGCCAAACAAGTTATTTTAGATGTTGCAAAAGATTTTGAAAAAATGACTGGTAGAAGTTATGGCTTATTTGAGGAATACAAATTAGAAGATGCTGAAATTGCCATTGTTTGTATGAACTCTACCGCAGGTACTACGAAATTTGTTGTAGATAACTTAAGAAAAAAAGGAATCAAAGCAGGACTTTTAAAAGTTCGTGTATTTAGACCTTTCCCAGCTGACGAAATTGCAAAAGCTTTATCCCATTTAGATGCTATGGCAATTTTAGATAGAGCTGATTCTTTAAATGCTGCTGGAGGTAGCTTATTTGAAGATGTTACCTCTGCTATGTATGTTAACAATGTACATGTACCAGCTGTTAATTATGTTTATGGTATTGGTGGTAGAGATACCAAAGCAGATGACATTGAATCTGTTTATACTGACTTATTAGAAATTGTGAAAACAAATAAAATAGATAATCCTTATCGTTATTTAGGATTAAGAAAGGAGGCACAAAAATAATGGCTTATAATTTAAAAGAAGTAGTTGCTAACAAGCCTTCCAGATTTACAGCTGGACACAGAATGTGTGCTGGATGTGGCGCACCACCAGTTGCAAGAATGATAATGAGAGCTTTAAAACCAGAAGATCATGCTGTTGTAGCAGGAGCTACAGGATGTATGGAGGTTTCTACCTTTATCTATCCTTACACTGCTTGGACAGATTCCTTTATTCATACAGCCTTTGAATGTGCTGGTGCTACTTTAGCAGGTGCAGAAGCAGCTTACCAATCTATGAAAAAACAAGGCAAATTACCAGAAGGTGATACTAAATTTATTGCTTTTGGTGGAGATGGTGGCACTTATGATATTGGTTTACAAAGTTTATCTGGAGCTATGGAACGTGGGCATGATATGGTTTATGTCTGCTATGACAATGGTGCTTATATGAATACTGGCATTCAACGTTCTTCTGCTACTCCCAAATTTGCTGATACAACAACCTCTCCAGCAGGAAAAATAATTCCAGGAAAAATGCAATCTAGAAAAGACTTAGCCAAAATTATGGTTGGACACCACATTCCATATGTTGCACAAACACTTGGTTACATGAATTTTAAAGATTTATATGAAAAGGCTGAAAAAGCTATATACACAGAAGGTCCAGCTTTCCTAAATGTAATGGCTCCATGCCCTAGAGGATGGGGTTATCCAACTGATATGTTAATGTCAATTAATAAATTAGCAGTTGAAACATGTTATTGGCCTTTATATGAAGTGATAGATGGAACATACAAAATTAATTATAAACCTGCTAAAAAGTTACCAATCGAAGAATTCCTAAAACCACAAAAAAGATTTAAACATATGTTTAAACCAGGTAATGAATGGATGATTGAAGAATTCCAAAAAGAAGTAGATGCCAGATGGCAAGAACTATTAGATTTAGAAGAAATAACAAATAAAAACTAAATAGAAAGTTGCAAATGGTATTTTATATCCAAATGCAACTTTTTTAATCTCTACTTTCTATTACAATTAAAATTCCTTTCTTTAATTCAATATAAGCATTATCCTGTATTATTTCATTACTAACCCCTAAACTTTTCCCAATAGATAGTGAGTCGTTATTTAAAGGATATTTGAACCCCTTTAATGTCAATCCTTCTACAGTTGTAGTCAAAGGAATCAAAGAAATATATTTCCCATAAATTGTATTTTTATCTAAAGTTTTGCTATCTTTTAGTAAATAAATTCTATTATGATTATCCAATATCTGACATGAAATTCCAGCTTCTAATGCCTCTTTTAATATATGGATATTGGATAAAGCATGATCCATTCTTTTTCCAAGAGCTCCCATAATTGTAATAGAAGAACTTTCCAATTCAATAGCAAGTGTTAAAGCGATATCTGTATCTGTATTATCTTTTTCTGGGTGATATTTATGGAAAATAATTTTATGGTTGCCTTGATAAAATTTCAATATTTTATTAGAAATGGAATCAAAGTCTCCTACTACATGATGTGGTATTACATTAATTTGATTTAACATTTCTAATCCCTTATCTACTGCAATAATTCTTTGTCCGAATGTGAGCTTCACAATATTCTTTTAAGCTTTTAATATTAATATCACCACCTGCAATAATTAAAGTATCCATTATGAACTCCTTCTCCTATTTGTAGGTATTAAAAATAAAGCACCAATTATGATTGGCAAATAAAAGGTATACATTCGCCAAAATAGTATCGACATATTAATTGTTCCTTCTTTAAAAATAGAATGAAATAATAAATAAAATCCGCCTTCTGCTCCAAGTCCTGAACCTGGTGTTGGTATAAATGTCATAATTAGCAATAAAAACGCCTGTGTTGGTACAATTTGCCAAAATGTAATCCCTGTGTTTCCAAAGGCTCGATATACCATATAAGTAATAGAATAATAAGCAAAACTTTGTATAACTGCTGTAAAAAACATTTTTAGTACCATCTTTTTTTCTGATTTCATAAATAAAAACTGTTGCCTAAAATTATCTATACTTTTATCTAATTTTTGAATCATATTTTCTGGGTTTTTAAAAATGCGCATTTTTCCTAAAAGTCGAATCAATGGTGTCGTAAAAAATGTAATAACTCTTTTTTTGACACCTGCTAAAACAACAGCTACAATAGCTAACACGTTAACTGCAAATCCCATAATAGCAATCCAAATATACTCTTGCATTAATTCAGCAAAAAATCTAAACTCAACTAGAACAACTATTAATGTACTTACCACCAATGCTGTTTGTGTAATAATAAATTTCATCGCCATGGCTGATAGAGAATCACTAACTCTTTTTCCTGTCTTGGTAAGCTCATATGCTTGCATCGGTTGACCTCCTGAAGAAAAAGGTGTTATATTGTTAAATAATTGACCTATCATTGATACTTTTAGTGCATTCGTAAAAGTTTGACTTGAATCCATCTTTCTTAATGGCAAATATAATACAATCGCTTCACAAGTCCAATGGATAGCTAAACATACTAAACCTGCTACTACCCATTTATAATCTACTTTCTGTAATATTTGTACTATATTATCCATTCCATCTATTTTAATCATATAGATAAACAATCCAACAAAAATAGTAACAATTAATATAAAATCAAAGATGATTACTTTATGATTTGCTGGTTTTACTTCTTGTTGTAATTTCTCTATTTCTTCTTCCTTAACTTCCTCTGTCATTTTCTCCTCCTCAATCTCTTATCATTATATATGTTATACCTCAAATTATACCAGAAAGCAATAGATAAATTCTTAATTTATAAAAAAGTCTAAGTTAGCCAATGTTAGCTCAAATTCGCTCGCTAAATTTGTGTAAAATGTATTTTGGTTGTATAGAAAAAGAGTACCCTTTCATTTTCTTGAGTACTCTTGTATATTATTCTTCCTCTGGTGCTTCTACTGGACAAACTCCTGCACAAGTACCACAACCAATACAAGCAGATTGGTCAATTACGAATCGTTCCTCTCCTTGTGAGATACATCCAACTGGACATTCAGCTGCACATGCACCACAAGAAATGCATTTATCTGTAATCTTATAAGCCATTTTTTCACCTCCTAATCTTTTCGTTCTAACTCTTCTAGTTCTTTTTTGTGTTCTAATTCTTCTTGGTCTATTTTCTCTGCAATAGCATCTTTAATTATTTTTATATCTTTCGCATCATATCTTTTATAGAAATACCCTTCTCCTTCATTATCTTTTATTCTTACTCTAACTCTTTCTTTTAGCGTCTCTATTGCTTCTACTTCTCCCTCTCCATCCTCTGTCTTTACAATGGCTCCTATGTTAGGAAGTTTTTTTAATTTTTCTTCATAGACATCATTCTCATATTTTAGGCAACACATTAGTCTTCCACAATTTCCTGATATTTTAGATGGATTTAATGACATATTTTGTTCTTTTGCCATTTTTATCGATACGGTTTCAAAATCACTTAAAAAAGAACAACAACACAATTCTCTTCCACAAACTCCATTTCCTCCAATTCTTTTTACTTCATCTCTTACTCCTATTTGTCTTAATTCAATACGCATTTTGTAGATAGCTGCTAAATCTTTTACCAAATCTCTAAAATCAATTCTTCCATCTGCTGTAAAATAAAATAAAATTTTGCTATTATCAAATTTATATTCTACATCTGTTAATGTCATGTCCAATTTATGGTCTTTTATTTTGTTTAAACAAATTCCAAATGCTTCTTTTTCTTTTCTTCTACATTCCTCATTATGCTTATGGTCTTTGTAGTTAGCAATTCTCACTACTTTTTTTAAAGGTGCTATAATTTTATCTTCTTCCACCCATCGATTTGGTATCATGACTTCACCATATTCTTCTCCTTGTGCTGTTTCTACAATAACTTTATCTCCTTTTTTCACCTTTAGATTTTTCGGATTGAAGAAATATATTTTTCCTAACTTTTTAAATCTAACTCCTACTATGTTTTTCAATTATTATCATCCTTTCTGTCATTCTCCTTCAAATTACTTCTTGCCACATATTAAAAACTAAATCATCTATACACATATCATAATTAGCATTTTGTTTCAACCTTTTCTTCGTATTTTCCACAATATTTATACAATTTGTGTATAAATAATTTTCTTTTGTATGATTAAATAACAATATATTTATGTAGTCTAATATTTCAAAAATATCATCTTTTGCTTTATATAAAGGCTGTGACAATTTCAATATTTCTATTAAGTCCTTTTTGTTTAAATTTTCTATCATATCTTCAATCTTATCATATTCCTCTTGTTTATCTTTTAATGAAATGGCTTTTCCAACACTTCCCTGAAACATCTTGAGACGTTTGGATGTAATATTGGTTAATCCATAATTTTCTCTTAGATATTGTTCTATCTTTTTTTCTTCTATTGGCTGAAAATTTAGAATCATACACCTAGATTTTATAGTTGATAAAAAAGCATTTTCATTACAACCAATTAAAATAATTGTTGCAAATTCTGGTGGCTCTTCTAGTGTTTTTAATAAACAATTTTGTGCTTCTTTGGTCATAAAGTCTGCATCATCTATGATATATACTTTTTGATTTGATATAATTGGCTTTTCTTGTATTTTTTTTTGCAAAAGTCGAATCTGTTCAATTTTTATACTTGTGCCTTCTGGCTCTATGTACATAAAATCAGGATGATTGTTGCTATCAAATTCAAGACAAGATTTGCAACTATCATTTTGCTCTCTTTTAATACATAGTATTGCTTTTGCAAATTCTGTGGCAAACATTTTCTTTCCAATTCCTTGTATACCCATAAATAAATAACTATGAGATAATGTTGCATTTTCAATAGATTTCACCAATGTTTTTTTTATGGTATCATTTCCAATTATGTTTTCAAACATCTTTTTCCCTCTTTATTACGCTTTATACTCCCTTATCTATGATAAGTTTTATCTATTTTACTTCTCCCCATTTACTTAATGGCCAAATTCGAATTGCTACTGTACTTTCAATTTCTTCTAATGGAATGCATCCAAATGCTCTACAATCTGTACTATGATTCCTATTATCTCCCATAGCAAAAACATAATTTTCAGGTACGGTAAAATTATCAAATCCCTCTCCTGTAACATCGGTAATTACTCCTGGTTGTAAATAGGATTCTTGCAATGCTTCCCCATTAATAAATACTTTCCCTTGCTTTATTTCCACATGTTCACCTGGTAAAGCAATTACTCTTTTAATGTAACTTCTTTTTCCTATTTCTAAAAAGTCACTAATAAACCATTGTAATGCATTTTTTTCAGGATATTTAGCTACTGGATTATTTTGGTCAATTTCAGAAGCTGAATAAGTTATTTTTGCTGGCTCTTCAAAAGTTATGATTTCTCCTCTTTTAGGCAATGTTTTTGTGGTTCTTCCCCATCGATTCAACCATAATCTTTCGTCTTGTATTAACGTTGGATACATTGATACTTGCTTTACAATAGTTGGTGTACCTATAAAATAACGAAATAACATAGCTAATACTAAGGCTATGATAATACAATATATCCATTCTAATATATCTTTTGCTTTTTCACTCAATTTAATCTCTCCTCTATATCTATAAATTGTTTTTTACTTTTTTATTATACATTATTTTTTTTGACTTATCAATGAAAAAGTAGAGATATTTTATATTTTAGCAATGATTCCATACTTTTCATGTAATATTGTGAGATTCTTATTACACTGCATTGACTTCAAACATTAATTGTACCACATAGAAAGCAACTTATAGTCTACAAAATTTCTGAATTATCCATACCATTCATCCCTTTGCTCATTATTGTTTGGTTGGAATTCGTACTACAACTTCTGTCCCTTCTCCAACTACACTCTTAATATCAATACTTCCACCATTTTTATCTAAAATTTCTTTTGCTATCGAAAGTCCGAAGACCTGTCCCCCCCATTTCTCTCGTTCTAGCTTTATCTACTCGATAAAACCTCTCAAAAATTCGATTCAAATCTTCTTCAGGAATTCCAATTCCATTATCAAAAACTTTTATATAAGCATCATTGTATACAAATCCTACATATATCTTGATTTCTCCGCCATCTTTTGTATATTTAATACTGTTTGTTAAAATATTCAATACTACTCTTTCTATATCATATCGATCAGCATAAACGGGTGGAACATCAGCTGTTACAAAACAATTTACAGTATGGTTTTTCTTTTTGATTTCAATTGCTAATTTGTCTTGGCATTTCTTTACCAAATCTCCTAAATCAAAAGCTTCCTTTTGTGCTGTTTTTTTATTGTTATCATAACGTGATAATGTTAATAAATCAGTTACTAATTTTGCCATTCTCCTTGCTTCTCCTGCAATTACATGTAAAAATTTTTCTTGTGTTTCTTTATCATATTCTCCTTCTAATAATGTATCTGCATATCCCATAATTGAGGTAATTGGCGTTTTTAATTCATGTGATACATCTGCTACAAATTCTTTTTGTACACTGTCTAATCTCACATGCTCTGTTATATCTTGTATTACTGCTATGACGCCATCTGGTCTATCTGTTTCATTTTTAAATGGTGCAAAAAATACATTCATATATTTCTCTTCTACCTGAATTCTTTGTTCTGTTGATGTCCAATTTTCCAAATAGATTATTTTTTCCATATTGATATCTAATTTAAATTTTTTAAAAATGTCCTCAAAGGTATTATCCTCTGGTCTAATACTTAGGAATTTTTTTGCTGCTGGATTAATTAAGATAATTTCACCCATTCTATTAAAAGCTATGATTCCATCTGTCATATGAAGTAAAATGGTTTCAATTTGATTTTTCTGTGTTGATACCTCACTTAATTTCTCTTTTAATTCAGTTGTCATAACGCCTAATATATTTTCTAAATCTTGTGCTTCCTTTCCTTTTTTGTTTTTAAAGACTTTCTTTCCTTCTTTATCTTCCTCTGTTATTTTCTCAGCACTTTTAATCAATTTATCAATAGGATAAATAATATATTTGGATAAAACAATAGCCATTAATATGCTTATAACTCCAGATATTCCTACTGCTACTCCTAATGCCTTACTTGTTTTATTCTGTAATTCTTGCATTTGAATCGCTTGTCCTGCCTCTATTTGTTCATTTAATGTATGGAGTGAACTTAGAAAGAAAATTCCAAGTCCACTAATCATTAAAACACTTACCAAAAACCATACTAATATAATTTTATTAAATTGTATATTTTTAAGCATATTTCTCTCAATCCTTTTCTCTACCTACTAATTTCCTAATTTCTTGATATATCTTATCCTCTACTTGATTGGTTGAAACTTTAAGGGCATTTTCCCCCATTTTGTTCATTTCAGATTCATTTACTATCATTTTTTCTATGGTATGATTTAACTTTTCACCTGTTAATTCATCATTTAATATAATTTTTGCCGCTTTTACTCTTTCTAAAACTTTTGCATTATACAATTGATGATTATGGCTAACATTTGGAAGTGGAATTAATATAGAAGGTTTTCCCAAATTAGAAATCTCTGTTACTGTCATTGCACCAGCTCTTCCAATAATAATATCAGCTGCATTCATAATTTCTTCCATATTATAAATATATGGTACTATTTTCATGCCATCTACATGATTGATATTAATATGACTATTTTCTAAATACCCCTTCATTTTATCAAACTGCTTAGGACCAGTTGCCCAAATTACTTGATAATTTCTATTTTTCTTACTTTTTATCATTTCAATAATGGCTTCATTTATTCTTTGAGCCCCTTGGCTTCCACCTGATACTAAAACAATTGGCTTAGTTAGATTTAGTCCCATATCCTTCAATATTCTATTTTTTTCATTTATGCTATATTCTTGCTTTTTTATTTTTACAGGAGTACCTGTATATACTACATTTTTTGCTTTCTTTATTCTTACCATAGCATCTTCAAAAGAAACCAAAATAGTATCTGTTTTTCTAGCTAACATTTTAACCGCTTTTCCTGGAAATGCATTACTTTCGTGTAACATAGTTGGTATTTTTAAAGAATAGGCTGAGGCAATTGTAGCACCACATATATAACCTCCTGTTCCAATAACAATGTCAGGCTTAAACTCTTTTATGATTCTTTTTGCTTCTCCAAACCCTTTAAAAGTTTGATACATTTTTCTTATATTGTCAATCGAAAACTTCTTGCTTAGTCCATAAGCTTCTATCGTTTTTAATTCATAACCAGCTCTTGGAACCAAATCATTTTCAAGCCCTCTAGTGGTTCCAATAAATAGAATTTTTGAATCTTCTTCTTGTTTTATTTTATTTGCAATTGCTATTCCTGGGTTAATATGTCCAGCTGTTCCAGCTGCTGCTATAATTACTCTCATTTATAACTCCTTTTTGAAACAAGAGGGACAGGTCTTTTTGTTTCAAAATTCTAATGATTTTTTATCTAATTTACTTTTTATATTTTTAGCTCAATTTATGAAACAAAAAGACCTGTCCCTTTTGTTTCATTTGGCACTTGCTCTTGATATATTGAGTAAAATTCCCATTTCACATAGTAATATGAACAAGGCGGTTCCTCCGATAACTAAAAAATGGTAATGGCATTCCTGTTGCTGGCATAGATGAAGTTACAACTGCTACATTGATAATAACTTGAATGGCTACTAATGCTGTAATTCCTATTGCTACTAAGCTTCCAAACATATCTGGTGCTCTCATCGCAATTAAAATTCCTCTCCATATAAAGATAGCAAATAGTATTAAAACTGCTACACATCCTATAAATCCTAATTCTTCCCCTAAAATAGAAAAGATAAAATCATTGTGTGGCTCTGGTATATATAAAAATTTTTGCTTACTTTCTCCCAAACCTGCACCAAATAGACCTCCAGATCCGATTGCGTACAAACTTTGTATTACTTGCCATCCATCTCCCTTCTCATCTTTCCATGGGTCTAAAAACGTAACTACTCTTTGTAATCTATATGGTGCCGTAATAACTAAGGCTATTAAGGCTGGTACGCCAACTACTCCTCCTGTTGCTGCAAAATGCCAAAATTTACATCCTGCAGTAATCATCATAATTGCACAGATACCTATAATAACAATAGAAGCACTAAAATGTGGTTCCAATAGCAATAATCCTATAATTGGTGCTAAAAAACACATATGTTTAACAAATCCCTTGCCATATAAATCCAACTGATCTCTATTCTTCATTAGAATTCCAGCATAGAATATAATCATTAATAATTTTACTGCTTCTGATGGTTGTACTGATAATGTCTCTGTTACATAAATCCATCTTTGTGCACCATTTACTTTTCTTCCTATAATTAATACAAGTGCTAATAAAATAAGTGAAATCCACCAAGCATGTTTATAAAATTTCTGGTAAAATCGATAGTCAATTTTTGATATAAACAACATAGCTATAATTCCTAAAATGCCAAATATTAATTGTTTTGAAAAATAAGAATAGCTATCTCCACTTTCTGCTAATGCTGAAGGAGAACTTGCTGATAATACCATAATTAACCCAATTGAAAGTAATAACAAAATGGTTATTAACAAAGTAAAATCAATTGGATTATTTAAAAAACTTGAAAAACTCTTCTCTTTTCTTTTCTTTGCCATTCCAATCCTTTTCCTTTCTAACAGTGGCTCATTAAAATCTTAATTCTTTAAATACTTTTTATGCCACATATGTTGTTCGCACGCCAAAATTATTTTATCTTAATAAGTAAAAAATAAAACAAACTTTCACCATAGCAATATATTAAATTATTTTTAGTCCTATAACACACAATATCAAAGTAAGTATACTAAATATAATAACTACTTTACTTTCTTTCCATCCTAATAATTCAAAATGATGATGCAATGGTGCCATTTTGAAAAATCTCTTTCCTGTCTTTTTAAAGTACATTACTTGTATCATAACAGACAAAGTCTCTAATACTGGAATTAGAGCTATTACAATTAATAACAAAGGCATTTTTAAATATAATGCTATGGCTGAAATAACTCCTCCCAAAAGCAAAGAGCCAGTATCTCCCATAAATACCTTTGCTGGATGTAAATTAAACATTAAAAATCCTAGCACTGCTCCTATTACAATACTCCCAAACACTGATATTTCTTTCATTCCAGACATCATTCCTATAACCGTTAAACAGGTAATTATAATAGCTGACACACTAGAAGAAAGTCCATCAATTCCATCTGTTAAATTAATTGCATTGGTAGTTGCTAAAATAACGATAATACCAAATGGAATATAAAAATAAATTGGTATATTAATATATATTTTTAAGATTGGAATATATGTCTCTGTTCCTATATGTAATCCTTGTACTAAATAAACAACATAGATAACTGATATCAGTAATAATCCTAGCATTTTATGACTTGGTTTTAAGCCTTTTGTATTTTTTAACACTAATTTTATAAAATCATCAATAAATCCTATTACACCAAATCCAAGTGTTAATATTAGCATTGGTATTAAGCGATTTGCTGTTTCATTTTGCCCTTGTATACTTAAAAATAGATAAGCTCCTGTTACCATTAAAATCATAGCAACAATCATAATAATCCCCCCCATTGTTGGGGTTCCTTGTTTTTTTAAATGAGATTGTGGTCCGTCATCTCTTTCTATTTGTCCTACTTTTAATTTTCTCAATATCGGTATTATAATGAAACCTAATATAACTGTTATGATAAATGTTACAATTAACATATTTGTTTCTACTCTCATTTTACCAAACCTTTCTCTTTTTGTATAAAAAATATATATTATCTCTTAAGTTAATGTATTTGTTATGCATTTAGACATACACATAAACTATTTTTGTAATTCCTCTATTATTTCATTTACAATAATCCTTTCATCATAAGGATGTTTTACACCATTAATCTCTTGATATGGCTCATGCCCCTTGCCAGCAAGAACAATAATATCTCTCTTTGTTGCCATTTGTATTGCTTCTTTAATTGCCTCTGTTCTATCAACTACTACTTTATATTTTCCTTTTGTTTTCTTCATTCCTTCTTCTATTTGGTCAATAATTTTTTCTGGCTCTTCTGTTCTTGGATTATCTGATGTAATGAATGTAAAATCTGCAATTCTTCCTGATATTTCTCCCATAATTGGTCTTTTTCCACTATCTCTATCACCACCACATCCAAATACAGATATTACTTTTCCTCTTGTATAACTTTTAACAGCTTGTAATATATTTTGCAGACTTTCTGGAGAGTGTGCATAGTCAATCATAATTGGAACTTCTTTTTTATTATTAACAAGTTCTGATCTTCCTGGCACTCTTACTTGTGTTAAAGCATTTTTTATGTCCTCAGGTGATATTCCAAATTTTTGTGCAACACAAATAGCCGCTAATGAATTATATACGCTAAATCTGCCTGGTATTCCAGTTTTTACTCTTTCATTTCGATCTGTTATTTTCACTTTAAAATCTACATAAGAATTAGTAATTGTAATATCTTTTGCTAAAACATTAGCAAAATTGTCAATGCCATATGTTGTTATATGATTGTCTGGAAATAGTTTAGGTATTTTAGCTCCATATAAGTCATCTACATTTACAATACCAATTTTGCACATTTCAAATAATTTCAATTTAGAATTAAAATAGTCTTCCATATCTGGATGTTCTTTTGGGCTAATATGATCTTCTGAAAAATTAGTAAATAATACCATATCAAATTCACATCCATCTACTCTATGTAATTTTAAGCTTTGTGAAGACACCTCCATTACAACTGCTTCTACACCTGCTTCTACCATTTGTGCAAATTCCTTTTGTAAGGCTAAGCTCTCTGGTGTTGTTCTATCACTATCTTTTACTTTCTTTCCGTTCACATAAGTAGCAATGGTTCCTATTAACCCTACCTTTTTACCTGCTTTTTCCAATATCTCTTTTATCATAAAGGTTGTTGTTGTTTTTCCTTTTGTTCCTGTAACACCTATCAATTTAAATTTTTTTGATGGGTTGTCATATAAATTGCAGCTTGTTATTGCTAAGGCTTTTCTAGTATTATTTACTTTTATATAAGTAATTGAGTTTGGTAAATTACTTATATTTACATCATTTTCTATAATTGCTGCAATGGCACCGTTTTGAATTGCTTTATCAAGATAATCTATTCCGTTTTGTGAATAGCCGTTAATAGCAA
>CAPBNZ010000015.1 GCA_948585895.1 uncultured Clostridia bacterium
CAACAACTAGAATGGGAAGTACAGTTTTTAAAAGAGTTAAAAGAGGAAATAATTGGACAGCTAGAAGAAGCAGAGAAAGAGTTGGTTAAAGTTAAGAAGAAAAACGAAGCAAAGGGGTGACATTTTTGGAATGCATTAAATACATAAATGATCTTGATATTGAAATAAAAATGTTGGAAGAAGCAAAACGTGATTGCCATGATGAAAGAGATTGGCAGAATCTAACGAGAATAATTGAATATAAAAAAAGCAAAATGCAATTGTATAAAGATAATTTATCTAAACTATCCAATTGTCAAATAGAATATAGGATTTATTTAAAAATGTTGAATGGTTTGTCTCCTACAAGAGCAGTAGAAGAAGTCGCAGGAGAAAATTATATCAGCGGAAAAGGAATAACAAGTCTTAGTCAAATATGGAATAAAAATTATAAAAAACTAAAAAAAATAATTAAATCATAGTGAAATCGGAGCAATCAATTTGTTACACTATAATCGTGATAGAAATATCACAATATGAGATTCTTTCTAGTAAGAGAATCGCCTCCTTTCTAAGTTAAAGGAAGTATTTAGACCTCCTTTCGTACTTCCTTAATATTGGCTAATAACTCAATTGGTAAGAGTGCTGTTCTTATAAAGCAGTGGTTCTAGGTTCAAATCCTAGTTAGCCAACCAAATTAATGTTCTTTGATAATTTGTTAAGTAAAGTATATGACAGACTATAATGCAATATAGTATACATATTATCTTGTTCTTATTACCTTTGAGAGCGATTTTAAAGGGGATTGAGTACACTTGCCTGATGACAGGAAAGTGAAGACCTACAAAGTAGGAAAAGAGATAATAGTGGTTCATTATAGAGTTTTATAAGACACAGGACTAATCGTTGACAATCATAAGACTGTTCCTAGTAGAAAAGGAATGAGAAAATTTGTTAGTAGTAATGCAATGTGGTGTTGTAGAGTGAAAGCAAAAATACCAATAAGTCAATATTGCAGTTGATATCTAGTGATAGATGTATAAGATTAGAAACTGGTACAAGTAGCCAAAATCTGCATGATAACTGGAAGATAATTGATTAAAAATGGTTTAAAAACAAACAAATTTTAATTTCTAAAGTTGGTGAAAGTTGTTGGTAAAGAGTCCAATGTAGTTTTAGACTTGTTGGAAATGGTGGGCTATGGACTTAAGTGATCCGTAGTTACCTGCATTTTTGATAAGTTAGGTAATAGAGGAAATAGAGTCGCAATCTATCAGGACTATTATTTGCTAGTGGTCGAATAATAAATGGCTATAGTGAATTAGTGTGAGAAGCACTACTTAACAAATTATCAAAGAACGTTAATAAATAGTGTACTACTTGTAAATGACTGATAGATTTATAAGTAGTACAGTGTCTATTAGATCAGAGGACAAATAATTGTGATTATTGTTCCTATTAGATACTAGATACATAAATAGTCGTACAAGTTTTAACGTATTAAATTACGGTTTAGAAAGCCTTGTTAATGATGGTTGTAAAGTCAAACATCTAAAAAAACTAAGACGTAAGGTTGATGACCTTTGTATCAAATGGGAATTGGTATCCCCAGCCTAGCTTCGGCGGTCATAATTAATGTTATGATACACAAAATAGAAGACAATATTGATAGCTGATGCCATATCATCTTTATAGGTGATATAGAGATAATATAAAAGAAATCGACCTAGTTAAGTAAGTACACAATATCAAGAACCTTCATAAATCGCGATATTTGGTAGGAAATGAGTTGTGAAATGGGGATTAAATATGCTTAACTTTATATTATTTCTATATTGTCTATAAGGCAATAACAACTACCATCGTGGAACGTCTAACAGTGTCTAAGGGTTAGGCAAAGTCCGACTGGGTAAGGGAGGTTTCCAGTTGGTTTTAAATATGACTATTGCGACAGGGGTCATGACCTGTTTAGGTATAGAGGTAGTCGACATCCAAAAAGTTCGACGTGATAAGCTACGATAAAGGCTAAGGTTTAGGCAAGTTTTTTACTGAATATTCAACAATTGTATTCTAAGAACTTGTAAGTTTGTGTTAACGTGAAATCTAAAAACGAGCCGTGATAGTGAACTACGAGAATTCATTAAATTGTTTGTCCACTCCATGTGCGAATGCACGCAAGGTGGATTGATATGTTCGTGTGATGAAATGGCAGACATGTAGCACTTAAAATGCTATGGAGAAATCCATATAGGTTCGAATCCTATCACGAACACCAAAAATTATAAACAACGAAGGGAGAACTAATATAATTCTCTCTTTTTATACAGAAAGAAGTGAAATAATGGCAAAAGTAAAGAAAAAAGAAGAAAAATATAAAAATGTTATAGGAAATATACTAATTTATAGTGAAAAAGACATTCAATATTTTCATGGAGTTTTGATTGGAATGAGAATACAACAAGGATATATAGATTATGAAACCTTAGAAGGACAACGCATGAAGCTACCAGACCGTACTTGTTCAATGAGTGCAGAAATTAGAAGTTTTGCGGAATCAGAAAATATAACACTTGATGATACGACAATGAAACGGATTGCTAAATTTAATAAGGAAATCGATATTGAAAAATTAGATAAGCAAATAGAAGAAAAGAAGAAAAAAATTGATGAATTAGATAATATTTTGCAGGATAGAGAAGGTCGCATCGATAAATTAAAGAATTTCATTAAGAATATTTACGAAATCGATCTTTATAAGAGCGACGAGGATTATTGGGATGATTAAATTTACAATAAATATACCACCTCGAACAAAAAAGAATTCACAACAAATTATTACAGTAAAGGGTAGACCTATAATAATACCAAGTAAATTATATAGGCAATATGAAAAAGACTGTGAACCATTTATTCCTGTATTAAGACAGCCCAAACCATATATAAGAATCCCCGTCAATTTAAAATGTATCTACTATATGCCTACCAAGAGACGAGTTGATTTGAACAATTTACTAGAGGCTACAACCGATATGTTAGTCCATTATGGCGTATTAGAAGATGATAATAGCAATATAGTTTATTCACATGATGGAAGCCGTGTATATGTTGATAGAGATAATCCTCGTACAGAAATTTATATAGAAAGAGTTGATGTTAATGGTGATTAAAATAATACTGATTCCGATATTTATTATTTTAGGATGTTATTTGATTAGTGAAGGCATAAATAGGAAAATGCAAGAACAACTAGATAAGCAAACACAATCAAATAAACAATTGTTAGCACTATATCAAAATAAAGTTGATGAGGTGGATACATTATACAAAATATTAAAGCATATACAATCCCAATTATCTTTATTAGGCTTGCCAGAATGTCCAGAAGAAGAATTGAGGAATATCCCATTTGAAATAGTTGGGTGGATTACACAATTAGAAAGAATACGAGATGAAAAAAATGGGGTACAAGAGTAAATATAATCGTACTTTCATATCTTTTTTAAATCATAAATACGCAAGACATAAGGTTGAATTCGAAACGTGGGACGATTATGTGATGTGGTTATATTATAAGCAATGTAGATGTGATAAAAACTTATATTATAAAATGTTAGAAAAAGATACGTGGGAATACTCCGACTGGCAAACTGGAAGTTCAAGAGAAAGAGAAAAAATCAAACAAGGTGATGATTGGAAAGAGTTGGAAAAGGATAAATATGGTTTATATAAAGATGAGAAGTACGTCAAATTTTTAAGGAGAAATGAATGGAAAAAATGAGAGAGCAATCAGAGGAAGCAAAGAAAAAAAGAGAAAAAGCATTTCAAGGTAATAGGGATAAAAAATTGCTAGAAAGAGAAAATCTTATAAACCAAATTAGAGAAGAATCTAAAGAACAAATGTTACCAACGCTTAGACAAAAAACAAATGAACTTACTAATTATATTGTTAACTTATTGAAATCAAAAGGTGAAGAAAAAGTAAATAATATACAGATAATGTCCTTAATTGCACAGAGAAGTATGTTAGAAGTGGCAAATGCAGGAAATATTACATATACACCACAAGAAATCATGATTGGTTTTAACCTTTATTTGGATATGATAAATAAAATAAATGAAATAAAAAAATTTCCCCCAACAGTGGAAAGCTTTTCAATATTTATGGGAATAAGCAGAAGTACATACAATAATTGGTTAGTTGATGCTAATAAAAAAGAAGTTATGGACTATATACATTCTTATTTGTTAGGCGTATTAGCTACAGGTGGATTATTAGGAGAAGTTAGAGAAATATCAGCTATGTATTTGCAAAAAACAATGGGAAAAGTCGAAGCACAACAACCTATACAACATGAGGTTACTGTTAAGACCGATGTGGACGATATTCAAAAACAATTACAAGCATTAAAGAAAGATAATATTATAGAGGGGGAATATGAGGAGATGCAAGAAAGTGAGTAAAAGCTATAAATCAAAATATCAAAGGCAGATTGTAAAAAATTCATTTTTGAAAAAAATTTTACATTGTTACAGTGATGAATTTTATACTAGAGGAAACAGTAATTACTTAAACAGAATAGTTAGAGCAAGACTAAAAGAAAAAACAATGAAGGAGACAAAAGAAAATGATTAAAAATGAAGAATTAAATAGTTATATAGGAAAACCAATATGGGATAATGTTTCAAAAAAATGGAGAATATTAGAAGGCTATAAAAGATTTAATGATAAATATTGGTTAGCGTTTACAGATGATAGTTATTGGAGAGAAACAAATATGGACGAATTAAACATATATATAAATCAAGTAGGGGAAGCTACTCCAGACTCAACAGAGCCTGAATCAGTACCAGACAAAATACAAGAAGGGATGGAATAAAGTGTATATAGTGAAGATAAATAATTATTATGTTAGTAATATAGAAGCAGATGTAATTGGTATTAATATATATGAAAAACATGTATATGAAAATTTTAACGTATTTGGGTTTGAAACAAGTAAGTTTTTAACAAAGTCGAAAATTTTTGAGGATAAAGAACAAGCACAATCTATAGCAGAACAAATTGGCGGAAAAGTAATTGAATATGAGGAGAAAAAAGATATTCAAATTGATATCAGTGGTTATATTGATAAGGAAGATGTGTTAAAATTTGGGGCTGTTAAGTTAAATGGATAAAGTAGTAGGAGTGACAATTGGAACAAAATCACCACATACAAAGAATAAGATATATTATTATAGCACTAACGAAGAATTGAAACGTGGTGATAATTTAGACATAAAAGTTCCAAGCGGTGGATCGCCAAATGCAACCATAGTAATTCAAGATAGTAAGAAAAAGTTTTCCAAGCCAATAAAACCATTGGAAAAAGTTTGACTGTTATACAACAATATGTTAGAATGTATGTAGTGAAAGAAATTTCATATAATAAAAAAAGAGATACACTCGACATTTCCCTGTTAGGTGCAATCTCTGTCTAAAACAGGCGAAAGCACCGTTTCAATGTTGATTCGGTGTTTTCGTTTAAGATTAATCCTTATTTCTAAGGACTAAGATTGTATAAAATACAATAGTTACAAAAGCAACTACTAATTCCAAGAGAATTAATCCTTTCTATAATTTTATTAATCATAGAAATCACCTCAATTCTATCATCTAAAGATGAGCAGAACAGAGTAAAACACCTAACTATCTCATGTATCTCGAATACAATTATATAGTATATAAAATTGAATTTCAAGGGATAGTAAAAAAATGATAATTGTAATAATTCAAAAAGCAACCATTTACAGTTGCTTATATTTTTAGTGTATATTATACATTAATCGTGAAACAGTTCCCATGCTGTTGTATCCTCTTTTATTTTTTCTAAGATTTCTTGATAGTTTTTAGTATTATATTTGATATAACATTTTTTTATATCTTTTTGGAATGTATCTTTGGGATAATGGCATAACAAAGTTGCTTTTGCTTGACCAACGTTATTATTTATCATATATTCAATTGTTTTGATAAAATTTTCTTTCGAACTCCAGTTGCTTCTCGGTTTTCCAATCGGACGACCTGACTTTGTCCCATTTATTTTTTTGGCTCTTAAACTTTCTTTTGTTCTTTCGCTTATAATATCTCTTTCAAATTGTGCAAATATGGCTGACATATTTAATATAAATTTTGTCATCGCATCCATTTCACCATTAGCTTTAAGATGCATATTTTCTTTAAATATAATAACATTCGCTTCTTTTTTGTATAATAGAAAGTCGACAAGTTCACTCCAATCTTTAACACTTCTTGAAATTCTTGATAATTCAGTAGCCACAATTGTATCGCCTTTTTGTATTTTGTTATGTATCAAATCATCAAATATGGGTCTTTTCACTGTTTTTCCTGTGTAAGTTTCTTCTATGTATTCACAATTATCTACACCATTTATATATCCATGTTCTTTTAATATTTCAGCTTGTCTTTCGTATGTTTGATAGTCTGTAGATACTCTTATAACACAATATGTTTTATTCATCTTCTAATACCTCCATCTTTTATAATTTCAAAAAATTGTACTGTTTGCAAGGTCTGTGTACTTATTATATTATAGATCATATTACTCAACTTCCATAAATTTTCTATATATTTCGTTTAAAATTTTTTCTTTGTTTTCTTTTGATACTTCTAACAACCAATCAAAGTTAATAATTTCTCTTTTTTTATCTTCTGATAGTTTAGTAGTAGGGTTATATCTTGTCCAACAATTGCCATCTTTGTCTGTTACATATGTATCACAACATAAGTAGTTTTTATAAAGTTTTTCAGTGAACCCAACTTTTTTCCATAAATTTGGTAAACTTGATGTACTTTCGTTATTTGGATAACATTCTGTAATTTCTATTTGGATTGATTCACCTTTTTTATTTTTATTTGTTATTTCATACCATGTAGTATTTGTGCCTTGTTTTTCTATTTTTCTTATATTTTTCATAAATTTTCATTCCTCTCATTTTATGTCATACTTGACATTTTTATCTTTTAAATATATAATGAGAGATAGAAAAGGGAAACCTTTTCGCCTATACAATTATTTTAATTAAATTGTACAGGTTCACTTTATATGTTCATAGTTCTTATTAGTTTAGCGACTGGAACTTGAACATATTTTTTTATGCTTTTATGTAATAATACAATTGGTGTGGCTAGAAACATAATCATAATTGCTATTATTTTTATTAGATTATACAAATTCACTTGCTTTAACTTCTCCATTTTATCAGCTCCTTTCTTTATGTTTTTTAGAGTTTCCCATTTCCTTATCTCTATATATTATTATACTCTTTTTTTATAAAAAGTCAATGTATTTCATTACAATTATTTTATTTATATTTAATTATTTTATTGTAATGATATATAAAATATTTGTGTTAGAGTGCAATGTATATTACACTATTCTTTGCTAACTATTTGGCTTATATTAAGTTTTATTATTTAGTTAGTATTATAGGACTATTGCAGTATATAACATATATATGATTATGTATTATGGATAGTATGATGTAGTATATATAGTAATGTGTATATGTGTATGTATATGCGTGCGAATAGTAACAACCTCATGTGTGTCTGTATAATCTTAAAATAAACTTTTTAAAAAATTTTTTTGAACGCATAGCATCATTTTATGGTGCTTTTATTATGCAACACTATTATTTTGTACTTTCAACTATTCCACCATATATATAACAAATATATTGTAATGTTACCGTTCGTTTTAATGCTTTACATATACCCCAACCCTATTTTTAAAAGATTATATGGGTGCTACTTACCCTCAAAAATATATACAAAATAACAAAAGAATTCAAATAATCGTGTAAAAAATGTTTATTTTTTAAATTATTCAAAAATCATAGTGAAATCGGAGCAATTATTATGTTATTTATACTGTAGCATTAGAAAAATTATAGATTATACAATAATCAATATATATAAGGTAATCCCAGATATAGAGGAGTAAACTACTCAAAAATAGGCATTTAGGCCTTATAAAATAAGTATAAAATGGTGCTTTGATACCATGTCACTGTGCGACATAAAAGTCCTATAAAAGTATGTCCCTGTACGACATAGAAAATAGGTGATATATGGAAAAATATATAGCGGATGAGAATGGCGTAATTGTTTATGAAATAAAAGATGAAGAAGTTCTTGTTAAGGTAGGACGTGGAGATAGAATCTTACGTAAAGGTTCGGTAGATTATTTTAAAGATACTAAAGAGATAAAAAAAAGATTTGTTAAGGTAAATGACCAAGCTGTAAGTATGTTAAGTAAACACGGAAAATATATATGTTTATTACTTAAGTATGTTGGATATATGGATGGAATATTAAGATTCAATAATGGCATTTATTTAACAAATAAAAGTATATCTAAAATATTTGGCATAACTGAAAGAAACACAATTAAAATTCTTGACGATTTAATACAAGAAGATGTTATCCATAAACATAAAGAAAAAAATAAGAATTATTATACATTTAATCCGTGGATAGCTTCGAAAGGAAAAAGAGTAAGTATAGATTTATATAACGAATTTAAAATGACAGAGTGGGTAAATAAATCACAAGAACCAAGCGATTATGAAACAATTATAGATGGGAAGTAATATATGGAATTAAAAGTTGGGATGTATGTAAGAACAAACGAAGGAATAGGTACTATACATAAAATAGTAACTTTTCAAGACGGTAGACAGGCTATTTACTTAGTCAAATTTAACAAAGGACATATAAAAAAATGGATTACAGTTTTAAAAGAACCTAGTTATAAATTAGGTGAATTATTAGAACCAGGAGACTTTATAGACAAGCATTATATTACTGAAATAAAAGGAACTACGATTTATACATATTCAGGCTGGTTTATTGATTTTGATGATATAGAAGATTGTGTAGATAAGGTTCTAACACATGAACAATTCGAAAATATGGCATATAAGGTTGGTGGATAATATATGAATGATAAAATTCAAGATAATTTAAAACCATTATATAGTTGTTATGCTCAATATAAGATGCTCTTTGATTATTATCAAGATAATAGGACAATACGTTCCAAAGAAGAAATAAAGGAACGAATAGAATATTTGAAGAAGAATCCTAAAATAAATCAAAGGACAGAGCTTGAATGCTTATTGTGGTTGTTAGGTGAGGTGGAATAATGCTTACAAAAGATAAAAATATTTGTGGTGGAGAACTAATAATCAAAGGAACAAGACTGACATATAAAAGTGTGATAGAAATATTAAAAAATATGACTATATTTGAAGCAATGAGGCAATATCCATCATTGAAGTTAGAAGGAATTATAGACTGCCTTATTAAATTAAAGGAGTAGGAGACATGCTTACAATAAAACAAAAACAAACATTAGAAGCCATAGTATACTTTATCAATACAAATGGTTATCCGCCTTCTTTGAGAGAACTCGCAGAATTACTAAAATGTGATATAAATACTGTATTTAAAAAATTAATGATATTAGAAGAAAAAGGGTATATAAAAACAACTCCAAGTCGTGCTAGAAGTATAATTATTTTAAAATGGTTAGAATAAACATTGACATAACGACGTCATTATAATATAATAATAGTGACGTCAATAAGGTAGAAAGGAGAATATGAGGGAAGAAGGTAAAAAAGGGCGTCCATATGCTAGTGGAAAACCTAAAAAGATAAATGTAAGCGTTCGTTTTGATGAGGATGAGCACAAAGAACTAGCAAAACAAGCAAAACAAAACAACATGGGTATTGCAGAATATATTAGATATTTAATAGGCAAAAACAAATAAAAAAAGATAGAAAGTGCATTTATGATTTGACGGTCAATAAGGTACACTTTTCTATCTGAAATCAATAAACCCAATTGAATTGGATTCTTTCATATTATATCAAATAATAGACTCCTTTTCAAGTTGGCAATGAAAGGAGTTTTTATGTTAGTTAAAGAACTATATTTAATCCTAGAAAAAGAAGGATTATATAACGAATTCATCAAATATATAAGAGAGGTATAGTATGAAAGAAATATGGAAAGACATTGAAGGCTATGAAGGAAAATATCAAATTAGTAATTTTGGAAATGTTAAAAGCCTACTTTGCTGGACTGGAAAAATATACCTAAATAAACCTAAAATGTTAAAAAAAGGAAATCAATGGAACGGATATAAAACAGTTGCTTTATCAAAAAATAATAAAATTGAAAGAAAATTGATTCATCGATTAGTGGCTCAAGCATTTATACCCAACCCAGAAAACAAATCACAAGTAAACCATAAAAATGGGGACAAAACAAATAACTGTGTTGATAATTTAGAATGGAATACAGCATCAGAAAATCAAATTCATGCACATAAAACTGGTTTAAAAAAAGCTATTTCGCATCCAGGAATAAAGGGGGCAGAAAATAATAGATCAGTTACTATTGAACAATATGATATTAATCAAAATAAATTGAGAATTTGGTGTGGAATAAATGAAGCATCTAGAGAATTAAAGATAAGTGCCCAAAACATATCATCTGTTTGCAAAGGAAGAAGAAAAACAGCAGGAGGTTTTATTTGGAGATATGCAGATGATAGATGTTAACGAATATATTAAAATCTTACTAAAAAAAAGAAAATGGACATTACAGCAATTCGCAGACAATATCAACTTAGTAAAGAAAAAAATAGGTATTGATAGCATCACAACAAAACAAAATATAAGTAATTTTCTTAACCAAGTAGATAATAAGCATACATTGCGACCAAAACAACTGTGCATATGGGAAAAGGCATTAGGCTTATCACAGGGGACATTAATTAATATGGTAGCACCAGTTGGAAAAGAAGGACAAAAAGAACTAAAAAAATTAATGAAAAAAGTAGGTGATATTAAATGAGTGAATTATTGATGTTTATTGGCTTATCTATATTTATGATAGTTTTATTTATATTATTTGTTATAGGAGCAACATTATTTCTTCCCTTTATATTATTAATAGTAATATTTTCGTCAGTAATTGTAGGGTTCGATAAGTTGAAAAAAAGATTTAGTAGAAAGCAGTGATTATATGAAAAAAATTTTATTTATTGTAATAGGCTTTTGCTTATTATTTACTTGTACAGGTTGCTTAGGGTATATGAATGAGCAAACTATTGAGTGTGTTGTTAAAGATAAATGGATAAAACGTCCTAGCGGGAGTGATGACGAACTATATTTAGTAAATTGTGGTGGAAAGACTTACAAAGTTTCGGATCTGTTTTTTAAAGGAAAGTTTAATAGTGCTGATATTTATGGAAATTTAGAAATTAATAAAAAGTATAGGTTATCTATAACAGGCTATAGATTAGGTTATTTTAGTGAATATCAAAATATAAATAGTTATGAATTGATTGAAGAGGAAGAAGGAATAGAAAATGAATAGCATATTAATATTTAGTCAAGATGGCAATTTGACAACTTATGCTAGAAGTATAGCAATAGGACAAAGACAAGAAAATTATCTTATAGGAGATAAATTACAGGCTTTATTAGATAATAAAAAAATGACTTTAGAAGAATTTATTAGAGAAATTGGGAATAGCTATAGAGATAGCGTTACCAGAGTGTACAACAACCAAGAAATTCCAAAAAAGCAAATGTTGGACAAGTTAGTTAAGTATTTCAATATTGAAGATGATTATTTTAAAGATAAAAACTTAAAGAATGTAATCATTATAGATAATGGCGTAGTTGTTGGAAAATATTCAACAGATGATAAAACGTTAGAAGTAAAAAAACAACTAGATGAAATTATTGAAGAAAAAGCAAAATCAGGGAATTCAATTATATTACATATACCAAGCGAAATTTAAGAAAGAAGGAATAAAAAATGATAGTAAAAGCAATTCAAAAATTCGGTGATAAAACGACCGGTGCAACATACGCAGAGCAAGTAAAAATTGAAGAAGGACAAGTATTCGAATGCGATGACAATTTAGCAAAAGAAAGAATCAAGAATAAGTTAGTTAAGAAAGCAACAAAAGAGGAAGAAAAAGCATATTTAGATAGTATTGATACTAACGATGACGGAGATGTTGTTAAGCCATTAGAAGAATGTACTGACAATGAATTATGGGAAATAGTAAGAAATGAAAATATTGAGGTAACTGATAGTGTTGGTCGTAACGAACTAATTGATATTATTAATAAAGTTCGTGCTGAAAGATTAGAACAAACAAATGGTGGTGAAGAATAGTGGGATTAGTTATATTTAGCTTAATTTTAACAATAATAGTTGCAGTGACTTTAGGAATAGGAAAAGCTCCAGATGAAAGCGATTGGATTATAGTGTGGAAACTAAGAAAAAGAATGCTATTGAGTTTATTATGTTTATTAACTATGTTGTTTGGTTGTTTTTCGACAATTAGAACTGGAGAAATAGGAATTAAAACTAGATTTGGAAAAATAATAAATAGTACTAAAAATGAGGGAATTGTTTTTAAAAGCCCATTTGATAAAGTAACGAAAATTAATATTAAAGTACAAAAATATGAAAATAAAGATGTATTATCAACTTCTACAAAGGATATGCAAATCGTAAATAACATCAAAGTTTCTATTAATTATCAAATTGATGGAAATAAGGTAGTTGACTTGTATAAAAAGGTAGGAACAGGTTATAAAGAAACTGTATTAGAACCAGCTATTCAAGAAACAATTAAAGGTGTTATCTCAAAATATACATCAGAAGAGTTAGTTACAAAGAGAAGTGAGATATCACTTGATATCAATAATACTTTAGATGAAAGAATTAAGACATATGGTATTAATAGCGTATCAGTAGCAATTAACAATTTTGATTTTAGCGAAGCCTATAACCAAGCAATTGAACAAAAAGCAGTATCCGAACAAAATGTATTAACCGCACAACAAGAATTAGAAAAAGCTAAAGTAGAGGCAGAGAAAAAAATCGTTGAAGCAGAAGCTACAAACAAAGCGAATGAATTGTTAAAACAAAATGTAACTGATGAAGTGTTAATGAAACAATTCATTGAAAAATGGAATGGACAATTACCAACAACATATGCAGGCAATGACATATTAAAAATATTTAATTTAAAATAGAAAATGTAAAAGTGTAGCACTCTCTAAAGGGAAATAGAGAGAGTGATAAAATGAGTTTAAAAGTTGGAGATAAAATACAACTTCAAAAGCAAGAAACATCATTAGAACAAACATTTAATGATATATTATCTGTTCTTAAATCTCCAAAAATTAAAGAAGCAGATAAATTGCAATGGTGCAATAGTGCTTTGAGTATTCTTGACGAAATGTATAAAAAAGATGAATTAGGCAGTGTTAAAGTAGCAAAACATAAACTAATTCCTATATTAGAAAAATTAGTTGAAGGGAGTTCTATTGAAAATATGGCTTTCTTTTTTGATTGTTATAAGAAGACATATTGTTTTTGTGCAAGACGTGATTTTGAATGTTTTGTAGACTACATCGAATGGAATCAATCTAAAAAGGTGTTGGCTAATCGTAGGCAAGTATTAAAGCCATATGTAGATGCTCTAAATAGAATTGCTTTTGATGATAGATTGCAATATATCATTGTTTCCTATGCCCCATCAATGGGAAAATCCTATCTAGCTACATTATTTACAGCATGGGGTTATGGTTTAAGTATAAATAATTCGGTAATACGAATGTCTTATTCTGATGAATTAGTACTTGGTTTTAGTAGAACAGTTAAAGGAATTATATCTGGTCCAGAATTTGCTGAAATATTTCCGTTGTTCAAGTTATATAATGGCAAGCCATTTGAAGTAGAAAGAGAATCTGACTGGAAAATCAAAAATGCAAATGTTCCGAAATCAAATCATATAGCTCGTACTCGTAGTGGTTCAACTACAGGTGAAAGAGCTTCATTTGCAATTATATTTGATGATATGACGAAAGGTGCAGAAGAGGCAAATAGTGAAAGCATTCATAAGGGAATATATGATAAATGGCTGACAGAGTGGTGGAATAGACGTGATGGACAAAGATGTAAATTCATATTTGTTGGTACACAATGGACACCAGAAGATATATTAAATAGAGTTATTGAAGATAGAAATAAAGTGTCTTTGTTAAAAGAGACAGACAATCCATATGTAATGGAAAGTGAAGACCATTCAACGATAGTTATTCGTGTTCCTATGTTAGATAGTGAACATCAAACTACATGTCCAGAAGTATATCCGCAAGAAATAGCAGAGCAAATAGAACAAAATACAGACGCATTCCTATTTAGTTGCGTTTATCAGCAATGCCCTATAGCTCCTACAGGTCGAGAATTTGCATGGGAATGTATTAGAACATATACAAACGAAGAATTATTAAATGTAAATTTAACATCAAATGCAATGGCAACATTAGATACAGCAAGAAAGGGTAAAGATAATGTATCTATGCCAATTTTTAAAAATGATAACAACGGAAATCATTATTTAATAGATGCTATTTATAAACAGAAACCAATGGATGATTTATATGCCGAAATTATTGAAAAAATAATAGAAAATCGAATCACAACACTTGTTATAGAAAATAACATTGATACATCATTAAAAAGATTACTAGAGGATAGATTACATGCTAGAAATATATATTGGTGTACTATTATTGAGAAATATAATACAGTTAAGAAAGAGGAACGCATCAAGAATAATCGTGGAATAGTACAAAAGCAAGTTGTATTTCCTGATAAGTCAATTGTCAGATCAAATACTGATATAGGAAGAATGATGGACAATATAACAAAGTATTCATTTGATAAACCTAATTTACATGATGATGGTATTGATTCAGTTTGTATGTATGCTGGAGAAATTATATTTGGAAAATATGTTTTGCCAAAAGCGAAAGCATTCCGTAGAATTTTTTAATATCAAAAGTCCAATATTTGTTGGACTTTTATACTTCATCACTAACAATATATTGGTATTTAAGATATAAATATAGTCGAAGGACTTATTTTTTTCCTTGCAGGTCCTTTGTGCTATACGGGAGCATAACCGTAAATATATATTTTATTGTTGTGTTCCCACATTTTTATTTTTTGGGAATGCCAAAGTATGAAAAAAGTGGTGAAAAAATGCAAAATGAAAAAACAATATTAACTGAAATTTCAGTTGAAAACAACACAAATGCACAATTACCTACTAAAGAACCATTCGCACAAGTTAAAGAAGATAAAAGGTTATATGGTAGAAAAATAATATATGCAGACTATGAACCAGAAGATATGAATGAACAAACGATTGCAGAAATATTAAATGATATATTTAGTATTCATTTGCAAAATTCTAGAGAAATAGATTATTTGGAAAAATATTATAAGGGATTTCAACCAATATTAGAAAAAGTAAAAGAAGTAAGACCAACTATCAACAATAAAGTTGTTGAAAATAATGCTTATTTCTTAGTTGAATTTAAAAAAAGTTTTGTATTTGGAAAGCCAATTCAATATGTACAACGTGGTGATGTTGCTAATGTAGAAGTTGGTGCATTAAATAGTTACATGTTAGCAGAGGATAAATATCCAAAAGACACAGAACTTGCAGAGGATTTATACATTGCAGGAATTGGTCATAGATTAGTTCTTCCAGATATAAATGAAGATAGTCCATTTAGTATAGAAAATTTAGATAGCAAAACTACATTTATTGTTTATTCAAGTAGTTTACCACATAAAAGACTATTTGGATGTACTTATACTAGAGGAGTTAAAGATACAACTGTAAGAGGTAATATTTATACAAATAACGCCTTTTATAAATTGACAAGTGGTAGTCCAAATATGGCATTTGATGTGAAATTTGTTAAATGGCATGTTTTAGGTGAAATACCTATATTTGAATATTATTTAAACAAAGCAAGGTTAGGGATTATAGAAGTAGTTATCGACCTTCTAAATAAAATAAATAGTGTTACATCTGATGAAATAGATGGTCTTGAACAATTCGTGCAAAGTTTGCTTGTATTTATAAATCAAGATATTGATAAAGAAGAATTAGAAAATATGTTATATTTAGGAGCTATAAAGTTATGGTCACCAGAACAAGGAAAAAATGCTGACTTAAAACTGATTTCTAATGAAATAAACCATGCAAATACAAAGATAATTCACGATAGATTATTTAATACAGCTTTGAATATTGTAGGAATACCAAAAAACAGTGATAAAGCTAGCGGTGGAGACACAGGACAAGCTAGATATTTAGGCGAAGGTTGGACAATGGCTGATGCAAGAGCTGATGGCGATGAAATGGAATTTAAACGTTGCTCTAAACCAGAACTTAAGATGATACTTAGAATATGTCGGTTAGCACCAAATAGTGAAATTAAAACATTAACATTAAAAGATATAGACCAAAAATTCACAAGAAATAAATCAGACAATTTCTTAGTTAAATCACAAGGAATGATGAATCAAATTCAAAGTGGTGTATCGCCAGATGTTGCTATGACAACAAGTGGATTATATAGTGATCCAAATGAAACATTTAATAAATCAATGGAATTTTATGGTGGCATAGAAAATTGGATTAAACTATTTGTTGGACAAGTAAATAAGCAATTAAATGAAAACAAAGTTCAAACTTCTTCAAAGGAACAGGAAGAAAATAGTGACGAGCCAAAAAAAGAGGAGTAATCCTCTAATATGCTGGATTAGGTTAATGGTAGACCTACTGTCTTGTAAGCAGTATATGGTAGTTCGATTCTATCATCCAGCACCATATTTCGATGATGTAATGGTAGCATAGCAATCTCCAAAATTGCTTGTCTAGGTTCAAGTCCTAGTCGATTTGCCATATTGCTGATGAGTGAAACGGATAATCACAACAGGCTCATACCCTGTAAATAATGGGTTCGACTCCCATGTCAGCAACCATATTGGATAGTGGCCAAATTTGGTAAGGCTCTACATTTGGGATGTAGAAATTGCGGGTTCAAGTCCTGCCTATCCAACCATAAGTTAAATTTGCTCATCATACCGAGCATAAAGTGTATGACACACTAAAGTAGAGATGTGACTACTATAAAAACATAATGTGTGGGAAAGGTTATAGAAATGAATGAAGTTATTGAAAACGTATTAAGCGATGAAACTTATACAACCAATGAGGAAAGAGTAGAAGCAATTAAGCAAGGATTAGCAACATTAGTTATTCCAAAAGATAAATATAACGATGTAGCAACTAAACTTAAAAATACTGAAACGAGTTTAAACTCTTTACAAACAGAATACGATGATTTCAAAAAATCAAAAATGACAGATGATGAATTAAGAGAATCAGAAAAAAAGCAATTAGAAGAGAGAAAAAATCAGTTAGCTTTAAAAGAAAGTGAGTATGCAGTAAGAGATTTATTTGAAAGTAATAATGTTCCAAAATCAAAATATGAAAAAGTATTAAAGAAAGTAGTAACATCTAATAAAGATAAATCTGTTGAAATTGCACAAACATTTATTGAATTGCTAAGTGAAACAGCAGATGAAACAAAAAAACAAACTGTTACAGATTTGTTGAATGATACTCCAAAACCTACTGTAAGTACTCCAAACAGTGGAACAGTAAGCAATTTAGATTCTTATAAGCAAAAATATGATGAAGCTGTCAAAAGTGGAGATTTCTTGTCACAAACTCAGTACATGAGGTTAATACAAGAAGAACAAATAAAATTAAATAAGTCAAATATTTGATAATAAAGTATAGCACTCATTGAAAAGGAAATAGAAAAACTTTAATGAGGTGAATATTATGACAGAAACTGAAACGATACAAAGTTTCAACACATTAAATTATGCTGGATTATTATACACTAAATCAAATAAGAAAACCCCTTTCTTAAATATGATTTCAGGACACAGAAAATATACCAATTCAGTAGAATTTATAACAGGACAATTTTATGAAAATGAAGAAGCAAAAATTCCAGAAATTAGCGAAACTGCATCATTAACTGCACCAACCGCTTCATTTGTAACAAGAAGTCAAAAAACGAATGTTACTCAAATATTCCAAGAAGCAGTTGCAATTAGTTATGCAAAAATGGCTAACATGGGAACATTAAGTGGAGTAAATATTGCGGGACAAGTAGCAAATCCACAAAATGAATTAGATTTCCAAGTTGCAAGAAAAATGGAAACATTATCAAGAAGTATTGAAAAAACATTTATACAAGGCAAGTATAATAAAGCAACAAAAGATAGCGAAGTAAACAAAACAAGAGGAATGAACGAGGCTATAGAGACAAATGTAATTCCTGCAGGGGATAAACCACTTGACATTTGGCTAGTAAATGATGCTCAACAAGCAATTTATGATAATCAAGGGGATATTAGCAACTTATACTTATGGACTAATACAATTGGTTTAAATCAAATAAATGCGGATGCTTTAAAATGGGGGATGAAAATGGGAGAACCATATATGAGTTCATATGGTGTACAAGTATATGATTTAATCTTGCCATTAGGGGTAGTCCATGTTGCATTAGGAGAATTTATTCCAAATGGAACTGCATTCTTATTCAATTTTGATGTGATTGGGCCAGTAGAACAACCAACACCAAGTAAGGGGAACTTCTTCTTAGAAGAGCAAGCTAAAGTTGGTGCAGGAATTAAATATTTAATTCATGGAATGATTGGATTAGATCATGGTCCAGAATGGATGCATGCTAAAATTACAGGGTTAAAAACTACATTTGATAAACCAACATCAATAGTTGATGTCAATGTGGTTTCAGGTGGAACTTCAACAGCATCTGAAATATCAGGCTAATAAAACTTTAATGTAAGGAAGTGTATTTATGAGTCAAGAAGTAACTGAAATAGAAACTCCAATTGAACCACAAGAACCAATTGAAGAAGTAAGTGAACAAATAAAACGAATGCGACTAGAAATCTTAGGCGATGTAGCCGATAGCACAAAAGATGAAGTGTTTAAATTAAAACTAGATGACGCAGAAGTTGTGGCTCTAAATACACTTTACCCTTATGACTATGAGCAAAAAGAACTAGATAAAACAAATAAAAGATTAATGAATTGGCAAACTAGATGTGCAATAGAACTTTATAGAAAAATAGGAACTACAAATGTTCAATCATATAGTGAAAATGGATTATCTGTTACATATATGACAGGCTTAATATCAAGTAGCCTTATGAATGAGCTTGTACCAAAAGCAGGTGTTCCTAAATGATAACTGAAATAAATGCAAATCCAAGTGAATGGAAAAAAGGTGTTTATATAGCAAGCAAAAAAGAAGTTACTTTAGATGATGAAGGTAATGAGATTGTTATATATGATAAACCAAACGAAAAACCATATAAATTCAATTATCAAACGCTTAGTGCTGATGCCGATATTGCAGAATTTGGTGAGACTGCCAAGATAATGAAAAAAGCAGTTATTCCAATATCATATCAAGGTCAATTTAAAGAATTTGATAGAGCCTATCTTGATGGAGCAACACCCAATGGAGAAGAAAATAATGGAGATAATGCAAATTATAGATTATTACCGCCAAGAGATGGTAATTCAGTTATAATTATATTTTTTGAAAAGCTTACAGGAAAGTAGGTGCAATATGTACAAATTTACAAATGGAATAGTATCATTCGATGAAAAAACAAGAGATAACTATTTAAAAGCAGGTTATAAACTTGTAGAAATTGATTCTTCAGTAGAACATATTGATTTATCAGAGGAACAAAAGGAAATTCTAACAAAATCAATGGTAGAGGTATTGAATGAAAACAGTTCTAACAATGGAATTATCGAAGAAGAGTATACAAGAAGTAATACAAAGACTACAAAGAATAGAAAATAGGACACAAGAAAATTTTATGCTTGCTACTAAAGATTTGATGGAAGCAACATATCAAGCATTAGTAGATGTATTTAATTCAAATAATTTAAGTAATCATATTAATTCAATTAATAGGGAACTAACAAATGATGGTTTAGGTTTTCGGATATGGACTAATGATTGGATAGTTATATTCAACGAATTTGGAACAGGTATAAGTGGACAAGGAACTTATCCTAGTTCTACATGTTATTCTTATAATAGTCATAAACCTACTGAAAAGGAAATTGAACTAAACATTCCAGAAAACCACTGGATTTATTATAAAGATGGAAAGTTTTATATTACGAGTGGTATGCCTGCAAAACATATGTTTTATGATGTTGAAAGACTATTAAACGAATATGTAAAAGAGTTTTATCAAAGTGCAATTAAACTTGCAATTAATGATGAACAATATCAAAGCTTTAAAGCATCATTGAGAGGGTGATTATGTTGATAGTTGAAGAATTTTTTGAGAAAATCTTTTTTCCTAATCTAAAGAAATATACTGAAACTAGTTCAATATATGGACCTTTAGTTACTAAAGCAATGCCACAAGAAAGCAAAAGATTTCCTATTGTACCTATTAAACTAATTGATAGTATTAGTAAGTATACAACCTTGTCATATGATGAGGAAGCGTTTAGTTTTGGAATCATTATCAATGTATATGCAGTAGATAATGGTAACACATCAAAGAGGACTATTTGCAATGAAGTAACGAATACAATTGTTAATTATATAAAAAATGAGTATAAAATGACTGTTAAAATTGAATTAGACGTACCAAATAGTGATAGCAACGTACAAAGAAATATTATAACTATAACTGGGAAAATAGATACAAAATATGGATTAGATAAACTAGTTATTTATCCAAAATAGAAGTATAGCACTTCAAATTGTAAGGAAAACACAATGAGAGGTGAAAAATTATGAATAACGATGTAAAAGCGTTGGCAGATTTAGGAATTGAAGTAAGAATTAAAAGTAAGACAGACGAAAAATTTCCAAAAGAGCCATTAGCTGGTATTACAAGTATCCCAGCCAGTGGACAAGCAGGTGGAACAATAGAAGTTACAGAATTCACTGATCCAACAAAAGTATATATTCCTGATAGACCAGATACTGGAGATATGGATTATGAATACAATTATACATTTGCAAAATATAAAGCAATTAAAGCATACTGTGACAACACAGAAAAAGATATTTTAATTAAGTATCCAGAAGGCGATGGCTATGTGTATAGTGGTGTATGTCAAACATGGAAAAATGAAAAATCTGTAGGTAGTGATGCTTTAAAAGGAACATTACATACTGTACCAAGTACTTCACCAGAAGATAAAGAAATCGAAGAAGTACAAGCTTTAATTGCTACAGAATAATTTAAAGAAGTGAGGAAAAAGAATGAGAAAATATACAATAGAAATCCAAGATAAAGAATATGATTTAGCTATGACAAGAGAAAGTGTCAAATGGGCAAATAATAATGGATTTGATTTAATAAATTTTGAAAACAAACTTATCAATAACATTGATATTCTGTGGTGTGCAGGTTTTTTAGCAAATCATAAGGATGTGCATCCTAGTTTAGCCCTTAAATTAATGGAGAGTTATAAAGAAGAAGATGGGGACATCATGGATGTTGTTAATTTCTTAATGGAAGAACATACATCTTTTACGAATGCCCTAGCCAGTACAGACTTGAAGAAAAAAGGGAAAATAACGATTGCATAGATGAGGAAAAAGGCAAACAGTATAAAAACTTAACAGATTGGTTTTATGATTTGTTGCCTATGGCGATAACATATGGTATGTCTGTGAAAGAGTTTTGGGAGGAAGACCCTGACTTGTTCTGGGCATACCGTTTTTCTTATTATAGCAAGATAAAAGAACAGCAAGAATTATTCAATGCAAATGCTTGGTTACAGGGTGCATATTTTTGTGAAGGTGTAACAGTTGCTATAAATAACGCATTTAGTAAACAAAAAATAGAATATTCAAAACAACCTTATGGACAATGTAAGCAAGAACAAATTAGCATTGAGGATCAACGAAAGTCAGTAGTATCTCAACTAAAAGGAAGAGTCGCACAAGTACAGGCGATAAAGGGCAAAAATAAACAAGAAATAATAAAAGGCGAAAGCCGAGTATAGCACTTACTTAAGGGAATACCAAAAGGTAGGTGAAAAGGAAATGAACGAGCAACAAACTTTAGAATTAAAAATGAAAACAACAGCACAAGAAGCAACAGCAAAGATTGATACTTTAGTCAAAAGTTTAACTAGCGTTGAAAATGTGTTGACAAATATATACCTTGATTTAGGGCATATTGAAAAAAAGTCAGAGTCAAGTGTACAAAAGACAACAAAACAAGTAAATAGTTTGGGAAAATCAGTGAATAAAGCTTCACAAGGTATATCAAAATTAACGAAAATGTTATCAATTGGTGCTATGGTTGTAGGGACAAAAAAGATAGCAACAACAGTTAAAGATAATTTAGAAGAAGCTATGGAATGCTCCGAGGCGCTGAATTTATTTAATGTAGTATTTAAAAATGTTGAGAAAAATGGAGTCACAGCATTTTCAAATATTGGGAAAGAGGCTATAAGATTCCAAAACAAATTAGGTGAAGCATTTGGAACAAGTAGTACTCAAACGTTAACATATCAAGCATTGTATCAATCAATGGCTGAAAATATGGGAATATCTGATGATAAGGCAGGAATAATGTCCGAAACCACAGTAAAACTAATTAACGATTTATCATCTTTGTATAATAAATCCGAAGAGTCAGTTGCCAACGCACTAAGCTCTGGTATATATGCAGGACAAGTTCGACCATTAAGAACTTATGGAATTGATTTAACGCAGAATTCTTTGCAACCAGTATTAGATAGTTTAGGAATTGATAGAGCAGTTGGAAGTTTATCACAAGCAGAAAAGCAAATTTTAAGATATGTAGCAGTTGTAAGGCAATCTGGTGTAGCTCATGCAGATTGGGCAAGTACAATTGAAAGTCCTAGTAATCAATTAAAAATATTGGGTAATCAAGCAAAAGAAGCTAAAATAGCAGTATCAAGTCTATTTATAGGAACATTTGCAAAAGTCTTGCCATATGCTAATGCATTTTTAATGGTAATCAAAGAAGTATCGAAAGCAATAGCAACTATGTTTGGAATTAAAATACAAGATTACAATAGTGGTATTGCAAGTACAGAAGATAGTTTTGTAGATTTAGAAGAAAGCGTTGATGGTGCAATAGGTAAAGTAAAAGAATTAAAACGACAAACACTAGGTTTTGATGAACTACATACTATAAATAAAGATAGTGGTAGTGGAAGTAGTGGCGGGACATCAGTAAGTGGTGGTATAGACCAAAGATTACTAGATGCTATAAAAGGCTATGACAATGGTATGGACTCTGTAAAAATGAAAGCCACAGAAATTCGAGATAAAATAATGGAATGGCTAGGCTTTACAAAAGAAATAGATGAACTAACTGGAGAAGTAAGGTTTAAATTTACTGATACTGATTCTACATTATATAAAGTTGTAGAAGCATTAAAGAAAATATATGATAATGGTAAAAAAGTTATAGTAGAAGTCTTAACTAAAATAAAAGATGATTTTGACAATGGTGCTTTTGGACAAGTTATTGTGTGGATTTTAGAACGTATAGGTGATGTTTTAGAGTTTATTGCAAACAATCAGGCTGCAGTAGATGTTATTGCTCATATTGTAGAATCGTTAATTTTAATGAAAGGTTTGAATTCTACTAGAAAAGTTATAACTAAGATAGGGACATCTTTAATTAATTTAAAAGGTTCAACAGCAACAGCAATAGGAAAAACTGGTGTTGGCAAAACAGCAGTGGGGGCAACAGGATTATTAGGAACACTAGGAATATTAGTTGCTCTTACAGAAGTAAATTGGATAGTTTCAGTAACTATGGAAGGTGCAGAAGCAATACAAAAAGAAGTAGAGGCTACAAACAATACAGCAACAACGCTTACAGGTAATACAAAAGATTTGACAAAGAATTTAACAGAATTAGCACAAGCAGGAAAAGCAGATACAAAAGAGTTTAAAACATATATCAATGTCTTAAAAAATAATATTAGAGAAAACTACAATAGTGCTTCTTCTATAAAAAAACAATTAGATAGTTCAAATTTATTAGAATCAGGATTAAATAGGTTAAGTGGTAGAACTGATAACCTAACAGCAAGTCAAAATAATTTAATAAGTACAAATGAAAATAGTGTAGCTATTATGGAAAGCCTATATCAACAAGGTTTAATAACCGATGAGATGTATAATGATTTTATATTAACTGTTGGTAGAGCAAAAAGTCAGTATGAAGATACAGATAAATCATTAGGTATGTCTGGTACAATTCTCAATATGTTTTCTAATGTAACAAAAGAAGCGAAAGCACAAATCGAACAACTTAATGGGGCATTTGGAGTGAGCAAAATAAATGCTGATGAATTGACGAGTTCCTATACATTTAATAAACTCGCTATGGAAAAATTGCATGAGCAAGGTTTAATAAATGATGAAGAGTATGGCAAATTTACAACTACTGTTAGTTGGTTAAAAAGTTCTTTTGATGAGTTAAGTGGAAAAGTTGATACATCTGAAAAAAGTTTTAGTACAGCATTTGGAACTATCTCTACAACAAAGAATGGTATTAAAGGATTAAGCACAGCTGTTGGTATAGGTTCAATAAATGTTGATGAATTGAATAAGAATATAAATAATTTAAAAGGCAAGAAAGTCGAAGTAACTGTTGATACTAGCCAAGCAAAAAAGGCAATAGATGACCTTATTAAAAAAATGCAGTTTTCTAATCCCAAGTATAATATTACAGGTTCTATTATGGGAGGCTTAAAAGCTGATGGTGGAATATTCTCACATGGTTCATGGAAAGATATACAACAATATGCCAATGGTGGAGCACCATCACATGGAAGTATGTTTGTCGCAGGAGAAAATGGGGCAGAAATTGTTGGACATATTAATGGCAGAACGGAGGTATTAAACCAATCTCAAATGGCAAGTGCGATATATGAGGCAGTTGTTTCTGCAATGTCTAATGCGCCATTAAACGTGAATGTAGAAGTAACAGGTGAGAGTAGAATAACAGACGACCAAATAGTTACTATGTATGAAAGTGGAAAAAGCAAAAGAGGCTATGATGGATTTGGAGCTAATTCTTTTAGGTATTGAGGTGGTATGAATGAAAAAAGTTCCTTTAATGTTATTCAATGGTGAAGCTATCCCAGGTGTGGCACCTGAATACACATTTGATGGACAACAGTTAGTAAATGATGCAAGAAATGCTTATGGACAATTTGTAGGGCAAAAGGTAAACAGGCGAATGGTAAAGTTTAATAATTTAATATTTCCCCATTTGAATTTAGAGCAAGTGGTATGGCTACATAATAAGGTTGAGAATTTTGAGGTAAATGTAACATATTTTGATACAAAAGAGAATGACATCATTACAAGGAAATTTTATTTTGGAGATATGAGTGAGCAACCGTTGAAATATGACTATAGTGGAATAGTAGCTAAGCCAATTGAATTCATCAACGTTAAAGTAAATATTATTGATATGGGTTATTAAAAATGCAAAATAATGAACTTATAGAACAACTTAACTTACCATATCGCCCCGAAGCCTTTATTCGTATAACTTTTGATATGATAGACCCAGATACTAATCCTATAAAAAGTGTAAATGGCGAAACAAATTATAGCGATTTTGCAAATTTAGATGAAGAAAAAGAACAGGAAAAAAATTATGCGACTCTAGAAAAAAATTTTTGGCGTCTTGATGATAGCCAACCATTACTAGAAAGCGAAGAATTATATCAAAAATATACTAGTTCTTATATGAGTAATGCAGAGTGTATTTATGAAGAAAAGCCACAGATACAATTAGTATCTGACGAATATGTGACCACTGTAGGAATAACAATTAGTTTTGATAGAATCACAGAAGATTATCCATCACTTTTAAATATAAAAGCTTATAAAGATGATAAAGAAATTATGGATAAAGACTATGAAATTCATGATTTCAAGGAAAATTTAATATTCGCTGACAACGAGGAATTGGTGAATTGGAATAAGATAGTTATTACAATTTTAAAGAGCAAATATCCGTATAGGAGATGTCGAATACAACAGTTGATAGTTGGAATAAGAGAAGTGTATAAAAAAGAAAATATTGCAAATGCAGAAGTAAACGAAAAAAGAACTTTCATAAATAGCGTTTTACCAATTCATAATTTTAAGTTTTGTTTGGTAAATAAAGACCAAAAATTTAATCCAGATAATCCACAGGGTTGGTACAGATATATACTTGAAAAGCAACCGATAAAATATGAGTGGGGATATACTATGCCTGATGGTAATATTGAGTGGGTATTAGCTGGACAAATGCTCTTAAGTGGTAGTGTAGAAGCTGATGATAAAACAGCCACATTTAGTGCTACTAATATTATTAGTTACTTATCAGACATATATAAAAAAGGCGTATATCGTCAGGATGGTGCTAGCATGTACGATTTGGCAATTGAAATTTTTAACGATAGTGAACTAGGACCAGCCAATTATGTAATTGATGAAAAATTGAAATCAATTTATACCAATGCACCACTTCCAAAGTTGCCTAAAAATCAATTACTACAATTAATTGCAACAGCCTCAAAATGCGAATTATATGTTGATGAGAATAATGTAATATACATAACACCTGTTAAACATGAAATAATAGACACAATAGAAAAAAAATCTTATATGACAAAACCACGAGTAGCATTGCAACCACCATTAAAAAATGTAATAGTAAATATTAACAATTATGTAGTGAGCAATGAAGTTTCAGAAATATACAAAGTGGAGAATTTACAGATTGGTGACAAGAAAACTATTGCAATCGAGTACCCATTAGCAACGGATATTGTTGCAGAAGTAACAAATGGAACTATAACAGAAGCTCATTATTGTGCACAATATGCAGTTCTTACAATTACATCGGAAAACAGTGTTAATCTTATTATAAAAGGTAGAAAAATTGAAAAAACATTGATACAACAGGTATCTAACTATCATGAAACGGGAGAAGATATTTCTTATTCAAATGATCTTTTGACATTGCAAAGTGAAAGTGGTTCTACAATGTCAATAAGTAAGTTTATAGGTAGTTGGTACAATTGTAGAAACCTTTATGATATGGATACAAGAGGTTTGCCATTGGATAGAGCAGGAAGTACAGTATATTTTCCAACAGATTTTAGCGATAAATTACAGGGATATATAGTAGAACATCAACTTTCATTTAGTGGTAGGTTTAGTGGGAAAGAAACAATTTTAAAGATAGGTGATGGAAATGTGGATTGAATCAATTTATGATAGAACAAGAGCCGATGTAGACTTAATAAGATTAGACCCAACAAATGAAAACAACAAAGGTGCTTACAATTATACAGACTTAAATAGGGTTGAAACTAATTGTGAGTATTTAATGAATAAGTTAAATGTATATGGTTTTCAGGAACAACTTATTTTAAAAAAAGATTGGAATGTATATGATATACCTACCAAAACTCAAATTGATAGAATAAGAGAAAACATAGAAACATTAAAAAATTTCTGCTATGCACTTTTAACAGAACAAATAAAATATGACAATACGATGGACTATAAAAAAGCAAATGCTTTAGAAAAGATATTATATGACATTAATGAACATATAAAGGAATTTAATAGAATTGTCAATCTTAATTATAATATTGCGATTCTTCCAATACGCAAGAAATATATAGAATTGAGGTGTATTTAAGTATGATTTATGGACAAGCATATTTGACAAATAAAGGTGCTGAATTAGCATCAAAAACATTGCAGTCA
>CAPBNZ010000016.1:0-10739 GCA_948585895.1 uncultured Clostridia bacterium
TACACAAGTAAAGAATACAAATATTTATAATAAAATTATTCAAATTTAAAAATAAATTATTCTTGATCCCTATCTTAATACATTTTTTACTTTACACTTAAAAAATCTTTTATAAGTCAATGCTCATGGCTTATATCTGTTTCACTCATGATTTTTTTACTATTTGTTAAACAAATTTTTCTATTCTTTTATTGTTATCTAGTCATACATCATATCTTGTTATAATTGATTTCTTACCTATTGTGCTATTCTTTTCGCATTTTTGCCTATCGTATCTACATAATAGCCCATGACATCAAAAACTTCGTTGGTCAAATTTAATCACCTCTGGAAAATTATGAGACTGCTTTTGCCCTTTAATATTCCCATAAATTTTGATACTGATAATTTCTGCGGTACAGATACAAGCATATGCATGCACATGGTCTAGGAAAACTTCAGCCTCTAGATTTTTACTTCATTCCAATCGTAAAGATTTCTCAATATCTTTCCTATTTCCATTCTTTCTGCCCATAAAAAATTTTTCTCCTATATTTTGGTGTGAACATTATATGATATTTACAATTCCACTTTGTATGTAATAAACTTGACATTGTATCATATGTAGTGCTTTCTTCTTTAGTTTTTTTACTGAATATACTATTCATGATATGCAACTCCTTTTATTTTATCAATCATGCGTCGAAACATATTGATATCATGAAGGGAGTTGCTTTGCTACAAAGCTTATGCTACTATTGGCACAGCTGGAAGTTTATATACAAATAAAATGAAACAAAAGAGGACTGTCCCTCTTGTTTCATTTTGAGAAATAACTATTTATTTTCTACACTTCTATTTGCTATCTCTATTGCTTTTGTTACAATATTTCCGCATTGCTTAGATGATACATTTGCCCAACTTCCTCCGTTTTGTTTTACTTGATCATATACTCCTAATTCTTTTGCTATTTCTTCTCTTAAGTTTTCAGATATTAATTTACTATTTCTAGACATAACATCCTCCTAAATAAAATCTATACTAGATTTCTTTTTCATAAAACTTAATTTTAAGTTTTATAATTATAGTATTAACATTTTTTCTTTTTTTATTTTGACATTTTTTATGTTTTTTATACTTTTTTTGTCAAAATATGATATAATAAATTAGATTACTTTCAAAAGGAGAATATGTATGAGCAGTAAGAATAGTCTTTTAGAGAAAATAGAAGAAAAACAAGATAAAAACTTGGTTTCAACAAATAAACCTTTAAGTGAATGTATGTCTGTGAAAAGAAAACCGATGAATGTAATTTCTATCTTTGGTATACTTGTTGCACTTTTCATTTTTTTTGCATTTGCAGTTATTTCTATTTTTACTATTTATCATGTTTTCAATACAAATATTATTGCTGGTGTATCAATTAAAGGATTGGATGTTTCTGGTTTAAGTCCATCAGATGCGAAATATCAAATTGATAATTTTATTAAAAATAGTTTACCAGAAGAAATCAAAATAAAACATGGAGATTTTGAAGCAATGATTTCTCTTTCTCAAATGGATATTTCTTTTGATACAAAATCCGCTTCTAATTTGGCTTTTCAAGTAGGACGCCAAGGAAATATTTTTGAGAATACAATTTGTGTATTTTCTACTATGTTTGGAAACATTAATATTGAACCTAAAGTTACTTTAAATAAAGAATTATTGACCAAAAATTTAGAAGATATTTCTACACAGTTACCTGATGCTGTTGTTCAAAGTAGTTATTACATAGAAGGAAATGAATTGATTATAACAGCAGGAAAAGATGGATATGAAGTAGACACAAATGCTACAATAGAAGCAATTAAAGATTCTATTTCTACTTTTTCTTGTAAAGAATCTCCAATAGAAATTATAGTTAAAACAAAACAACCTAACGAAATTAATATAGAAAAAATTCATGATGAAATCTATAAAGAGCCTGTTGATGCTTATTATACAAAAGAACCCTTTTCTGTGTATCCATCTGAAAATGGAATGGATTTTAATATTTCTGTGGAAGATGCAAAAGCTATAATTGGTTCAGAAAAAAAAGAAGAATATAGTATTCCTTTAAAAATTATTTATCCTAATGTGACTACTAATATGATTGGTACAGAAGCATTTCCAGATATGCTTTCTACCTTTTCTACTAATTATGCTGCTAATAATAAAAACAGAACGACCAATCTAATTCTAGCTGCTAATAAAATAAATGGAACCGTTTTAATGCCTGGTGAAGTTTTTTCTTATAATAAAGTGGTTGGTGCTAGAACTATTTCAGCAGGTTATAAAGAAGCTCCTGTTTATGTTGATGGTAGAGTTGAAGATGGTCTTGGTGGTGGTATTTGCCAAATTACTTCTACTTTATATAATGCTGTTGTTTACGCAAATTTGGAAATTACACAAAGAACAAATCACCAATTTATTCCTTCTTATGTAACAGCTAGTAGAGATGCTACCGTTGTATATGGTGCAATTGACTTTCAATTTAAAAACAATAGAAACTATCCAATTAAATTAGTTTGTTCTGTTTCTGGTGGTATTGCTAATTTTAGAATATTTGGTATAAAGCAAGAAGAAGATTGCGAGGTTCAAATTTCCTCTTACGAAACTGGTAGAACTTCTAAAGCAATTTATTCAGAAGCTTATAAGATTTTGAAACGAGATGGAAAAGTGATTGATAAACAATTACTTTCTAAAGATACCTATAAGAGACATTAAATAAGAAGTAAGGCTGTCTATAAAAGACAGCCTATTTTGGTAAAATATTATCTTTCTTGTAAGGCTTCTTCAGCCTTAATGGTGCCTCTTAAAAGGAATGAAACCATAATTCCTTCTATAAAGCAGTATATAATAGCAATTCCATATAATTCCTCAATTAACAACGATATTGCTACTGTCATAATGAACATTACTATCACAAATAATCTAATTAAGAAAAAAAATATTATTTTTTCTCTTTGGTTTACCTGCCACATTAGCTCCTCATCTGTAAAGCCACTTTTGTCCCGCTTTAAAATCTTTAAATAATTTACCATAATCCCTCCTGGCATTCGCCTTTTTGATTTATTAGTTACAATTATGGTAACTATTCTATCATTTTTTTATTACATTGTCAATGTACCATTTGGTGTATTAGTTATTATTAATATGTCTTCTTCTCTACCATTTTCAGCATTGATATAAACTAAAAATTCTCTATCATCTACTTTTCCTTTAAATTCATAACATAAAATTTCAGTTTGCCATTGTGTTGGAATAATTGCTAATCCTTCACTATGAATTTGTAAATCTTTATTCAAAGATTTTTTTGCCTGCTCTTGTGTAATTTTTACTTTTGATACGTCTCTTTTTACATGATTATTTAAATAACCTGTTGACTCTATCCCTAAGATTTCCCCATTATCTAGAGCAACTTTTACCTTTATTAAATCTGGATACATTACTACTTTATTTTGTGTAGCAGCATAATTAATAGTAACAATTCCTTCCTGCTTCAAATAGTAGGTTTCTTTCATATTTTTAAAACCTTTGGATTCTAAAAATTGCTTTCCTTTTTTGTCTGCCTCCTCTTGAGAGATAATTTCTGAATTTACGGCTCTATTAGCATTCATATAAACAATATGTCCGCCTTTTTTAGCAATTGATACATTAATCGTTTCGTCCTCATGATTAAGAATTGAAAAGTCATAAACTGGAATAGTAGCATTTTCTGAAAATCCTAAATTGGATATTTCTTTTATATTTTCTTTGCCTACAAATTCTTCTGCTAATTGTTTTGCCTTTTCTTCATTAATGTCTTCTCCTGTTAACCCTCTTTTTTCATTGTTTGTTAAATGTTCTGAAAATGCTCCATCATAAATAAGTCCTGCATATTCATGGAAGTTTTCTTCTAAATTGCTAAAACTCTCCTTTGAAATATTATCAACTTGTTGTGCAAAGGCAACGGTTCCTTTTTTAGTTAACTCTCCCCAAGAAAATCTTCCTGTGTTTAAATCATCTGATAATTGATTTAGGGTATTTTCTAATTCTACACTATAAGAATGTAAATCTTTTAAATTTTTTAAATCTTCTTCTGTTAAGTCTTCATTATAAATGTTCTTTCTAGATAATGAATAACTATAATCGCTTACTTGATTTAAAAACTTTTCCGTATTTTCTAATTCTTGACTCTCAATTGGTAATCTCGACAAATAACTTTGTGCCAAATTAGCCTCTCTCCATAAATTCGTTAACGTTTCTGCTCCATGTTCAGATGTAGATGAAATTAAAGACTTTGCTAAGTAAGTTTCTACATTTTGTACATAATCTACTAATTCGTAAAAAGCCATATTATAGCTATTTTCAGAAGCTTGTCTATATTCTCTTTGTTTGGAGTATAGCAAAATACCAAGTGCTACTACGACAACTAGTAACACGCAAATTACACTCAACATATGTCCCTTTTTTAACCTGTTTTTCCAATCTTCTAATTGATTCATGTTTACCTCCTAATCCCCACTGGTTCCGGGTTTAAATGGGGACAATTATTTATTTAACTTTTCTCTACCTAAATTTTTCTGATAGCTTTAGCATAAAAATATAGATAAGCATACTATATCATTTTAAAACTTCCCCATTTAAACCCGGAACTGGTGGGGACTAGCGGTGGTGGTGAGAACCGATGGGGATTATTTGCAAAAACGATGTTTTCCTATTGTTTTTACCAAAGGTCTTGACCAAATCCACTTATTAGTTGCAGTTGATGGATTGAAATAATATATACATCCTCCTGTTGGATCCCAACCATTTTTAGCATCTTGTGCTGCTTTATATACAGTAGATTCTTCACTAATTGGACTATTTATTTGACCATCTGCTACTGCTGTAAATGCTCCCGATTGATAAATAACTCCTGCTATGGTATTGGGAAATTGTGAACTTTTTACTCTATTTAGAATAACTGCTCCTACTGCAACTTGCCCTTCATAGGGTTCTCCTCTTGCTTCTCCATTGATTGCTCTTGCCATTAATTGCATATCTGATGTTCCTGAAGATGCTGCATAACTAACATTTTGTTGCTTTACATCACTTCCTATAAAAGTGATAACTAAAATAAGAATTAGCAATAATAAAATGAAACCTATTATTTTTATTACATTTTTCAAAAAATCACCTTTTACTTTCCTTTATATTTTAACGATTTAATATTATTTTGTATTTTTATTTAGAAAATATTCCATTTTTTGAAATTTTATTTTTTTTATGATAAAATAGGAGAAAATAAGATAGGAGTTATCTGTAATATGAAAAAAATTTTAATTTTTTATGCCTCTTATGGTGGTGGACATCTAAATGCTGCTAAATCAATTAATGATTTTCTTGTAAGTAATTATGAAAATTGTCAAACTGAATTAATTGATTGTATGAAATATGTAAGTAAAACTGTAGAAAAGCTTTCAACTGCTGCTTATCGTGAAGCTGCTAAAAAAGCTCCTTGGGTTTGGGGAAAAATATATAGTGATTCGCAAAAAGGTCCTCTGGCTCACCTTTCTACTAGGTCTAATAAAATTATGGCAATTAAACTACTAAAGTTATTGAGAGAAAAGAAACCAGATTTAATTATTTCTACCCATCCTTTTAGTAGCCAAATGTGTAGTTATCTGAAAAGAAAAGGAAAAATAGTAGCAAAGATTGCAACTATTATGACGGATTTTGCACCTCATGATCAATGGTTAGTTGGTAACGATTTTACGGATTATTATTTTGTAGCAAATGATAAAATGAAAGATTATTTAATCCAGAAAGATATCGAAGATAAAAAAGTATTTGTAACAGGCATCCCCCTATCTAACAGATTCTTGCAAAAATATGATAGAAAAGAAATTTTAAATCATTATGACTTAGAAGACCAAAAACAAACGATATTATTTTTTGGCGGCGGAGAATTTGGATTAGGAAAATCTAAAACCTTCGAAATATTCGACGCTCTTATTAACGTTTGTAAGGATAAACAAATAATTGCCATTGCTGGAAAAAATGAAAAAATGAAAGTAAAATTTGATGAAATTGTAGAAAAAAATGAAGCTACTAAACATGTAAAAGTCCTTCGCTTTACCAATCAAATTCCTGAACTTATGAGTATTTCTGACTTAGTGGTAACAAAGCCTGGTGGTATGACTACTACAGAAAGTTTAGCCTCTGGACTACCTATGATTATCATTAACCCCATTCCTGGTCAAGAAGAAGAAAACGCTGAGTTTTTAGAAAACAAAGGAGTTGGTATCTGGATAAAAAAAGAGGATAATATTTTAGAGATTTTAAATGATTTATTTTCGAATAGGAACCAACTAAATGAAATGAAAAATAAGGCACTTGCTTTGGGACACCCAAATTCTACAAGAGATATTTGTAATATTTTACTAGAAATGAACTGAAAGATTTTACTTATATAAACTTAACTTATTTAAACTGCGTCAATTTAAGGTATCATTCATCATTTTTGCTGCATTGTGTAGGTAGGCAACCAAAAGAGCATTAACAAGTACTATTGAAATAACTTAGAAATGGCATTAGTTTTAAGCATGAAGATTCCTTTTACAATTCTCTTCTTCCTTCTAATGCCTTTGTTAAAGTTATTTCATCTGTATATTCTAAATCCCCACCAACAGGAATTCCATGTGCTATCCTTGTTACCATAACCCCTAAAGGCTTAATTAGTTTTGACAAATACATTGCTGTTGCTTCTCCTTCTACTCTTGGATTGGTAGCTAATATTACTTCTTTTACTTGTCCTTCCATCAATCTTGCTAGAAGTTCTTTGATTTTGATATCATCTGGTCCAATTCCATTCATTGGAGAAATCGAACCATGTAAAACATGATACACTCCTTTGAATTCATGTGTTTTTTCCATCGCTATGATATCTCTTACATCTTCAACAACACAAATAATGGTATTATCTCTTTTGGAATTTCCACAAATCGTACAAGGATTTGTATCTGAAATATTAAAACATTTGCTACAATATTTCAGATTTTTTTTGGCATTAACAATCGAAGATATAAATTCATTCGTTTCCTGCTCTGAACTATTTAAAATATAAAAAGCAAGCCTTGCAGCAGTTTTATGCCCAATACTTGGCAGTCTTTCAAAACTCTCTATTAATTTTTCAATAGATGGTGAATATAATGACATATTCTATTTTCCTTTCCATTCGATTTATTATTCTCTATCCATGTGCTAAAATCTTGTCCAATGCTGTTAACTTAAGGTGTAACCTATTATTTTGATAACACCTCTTGTGTTGCAACTAATAAAACAAGAATTCCAATCCTACTTTCTATCACTTGTTCAGTCACTTACACAACGTTATCATAGATTACACCTTAAGTTAATGAAATTGAGGTTTCATCAGTTACACTGTACTTAAAAACCTTTTCGCTAATCAATATGAATATTTTTTTCTTTTCTCTAAATTCCAAGTCCTGGTAAATTAAATTTTCCTAATTGAGCTGCTTGCTCACTATCTACTTTTCTTAATGCCTCATTTACACATGTTAAGATTAAATCTTCTAACATTTCTACATCTTCTGAATCCACTACTTCTGGTTTTATTTTTATTTCTTTGATTGTTTTTTCCCCAGATACTTTTACATTAACTGCTCCTCCTCCTGCTGATGCCTCAAATTCTTTGCTGGCTAATTCTGCTTGCGATTTTTCCATATCGGCTTGCATTTTTTTTGCTTCTTTCATTAAATTATTAATATTCATTCCTCCGAATCCTCCCATTCCACCTGGGAATCCACCTCTTTTACTCATTTTTAAATTCTCCTTCCTATTTTGAATTTTTACTTTTTCTTCTTTATTTGCCTGAATCATGTCCATATATAAATTTCTATACTGCGAAAAAATAATCTATATGTCTTTTGATTAACCAGTTTACTCAATTATGTGAAATGGTATATTGGATTCATTGGCAAAATTTTTTAAATTTTCCTCTTTTGTCTTTTGATGTTCTTGGTTTTCTTGTGTTATATATTTTATTTGCATCTGTTTGCCACAAGCTATCGATACTAAGTTAGAAATTTCCTTCACATTTTCCTGCTTTTCCAACACTGCTTTTCCAAAAGATGTCATACCATTTGGAAATTCAATGCCAACTGTCATATCATTTATTTCTCTTGCCTTTGTACCCATTAAGTTTGTATATAAAACAATTTTCCCACTCTGCTTTAGCTCTTTTATAATTTGTGGCCAATATTCTTGTGCTTGATTGGAAAACTTTTTATCGCTTTGTATTGGTGGTTGACCACTCGTTGTTACAGGATTTGTTTTTACATAATTAGCATTAGCTGTAACTTTTTGTGGTTCTTGTATTATACTATTTGTAGTAGATGACCTAACATTGACATTATTTGAAGCAAGAGTTACATTCTTCGCTGATTTTAAATATTTTTCTATTTTTTCTACTCTTTCTTCTATTCCATTTCTAATATCTGCCTGCTTATTACATAACTTAATAATACCTGCTTGAAACATAATCGTTTTTTGCGTTGACCATTTTATTTCATTCTCTAATTCCGATAATTCATAAATTAAATCTACCAATTTATTTTTTGATACCATTTCCGAAATTTCTTTTATGTGTTTTACTTCTTCTTGGTTATATAATTCTAATTTTCCTGTTGCTTGATACACTAATATATCTTTGGTATATTTTATCATTTCCCAAATTAAATTATTAATGTCTTTTCCTTCTTTTAATACTTGTTCTATGTTTTCTAATGCCTTATCAATATCATATTCTATGATTGCTTGTATGATACCATTTACAAAGATAACTTTTGGGATTCCTACTAAATCTCTTATTTTATCTTCATCTATTTTGTTTTCTCCATCTTGTACACATCTTTCTAATATAGATAAACTATCTCTCATAGCTCCTTCTGATAGAGAAGCAATAATGGATAATGCTCCTTTTGTTGCTTCCATATTACTTTCTTTGCATACAATTTCTAACCTTTTTATGATATCTTCATTTGCAATTCGCTTGAAGTCGAATCGTTGACATCTTGATAAAATAGTTGCTGGTAACTTCTGAGGCTCCGTAGTTGCTAAGATAAATTTAACATGTTCTGGTGGTTCTTCTAAAGTTTTTAGAAGTGCATTGAATGCTCCTGTTGAAAGCATATGTACTTCATCTATTATATAAACTCTGTATTTTGCTTTTGTTGGCAGAAAATTGACTTCTTCTCGAATACTTCTAATATCTTCTACACTATTATTAGAAGCTGCATCCATTTCTACAATATCTGTTAAAGAGCCAGATATCGCTCCTTTGCATATTTCACATTCATTACATGGTTCTCCGTTTTTTGGGTTAAGACAATTAATGGCTCTGGCTAATATTTTTGCTGCTGATGTTTTTCCTGTTCCTCTCCCACCATTGAATAAATAAGCATGTCCAATTCGATTTGATATTATCTGATTTCTCAATGTTTTTGTTATATGTTCTTGTCCTACCATTTCTGAAAAACTTAATGGTCTAAATTTTCGATAAAGAGCTGTGTACCCCACATTCTCACATCCTTTATACTAAAAGCGAAGCTAAGATTTTCCAATTGCATGTTTAGGAAATCTTAGCTTCGTTTTATGAATTCCCTAAACTTGAAAAATGGTTATTTCTTAATCTCTCTATGGAAAGATTCCACATAAAGAAATCTACTTATTGCTGCTTCCTTCCGGACCTGACAAGATTCATAGGTCTTTATTGGATTCTCTCCATACAAAGATTAAGTTTATAACCATTTGTATTATATACTGAAATTTTAATTTTAGCAAGTCATTTAGGCTAATTATTTACTCTTTTGAAAATAAAATCTTTAAGGTTAGTTATTTCTATAGATGTCGTTCCTTTTTCAATTACGTCTTCAACTGGAAAATCCAGATAAATGCTAGATTGATATTCTTTTCCTTCTTCTAGTTTAATATGTAAATCAAATGTTATTTTCATTTTTAAATCTTCTTTTGTAATTCCTGCTTTTTTTAGTAATTCGTAGTGGTTTATTTCTTCATCATTAGAAGTATAATTAGCTAAATTGTTGTTGGAACATCTAAATGCAACAATTCCTCCTTGATTTGAAATTTTCTGTTGTTTTATATTAGATTCCATAGCACCGACATATTCTATCGTTTCAACCATATTTTCTTCTTTATTTTTAAAAATCAGTTTTTCTTCTTGCTCATCTGGTTTATATATTTTTATGTTTTCTTTTTGGCTCGCTTCTATCTGGATATTACTAACTTGAATTGATTGAATGGCCTCTGTTTTACCATATGCATTGTTTTTGTCAATATATAAAAATATATCATTGCTTTGATATACATCAAATGCCCATTTCGCATCTGTGGTTTCTTTATCTATCCCTTCTGAGGTGCTAATAATACATATTTTGGATAATTCAAAAGGCATATTGGTTTCACCTTCTACATGATATCTTAAAACAAAGATTCCCAATATAAATAAAAAGATAGTAATTATTATAATTATCATTACTATATGAAAATATTTCTTATTAATCAAATTTCTTATTTTTCTTCTCATTTCTCCCCCTTCTCGTTGTACGAAGTTCAAAACCAAAAGTTGTAATTTTACTTAGATTAACTGACTATTATCAAAACTTACTGGTTGTAATATATAAGGTATAAAAAATAATAGACTACGATTTTACAACCTTAAGCTTTCTGCTTTG
>CAPBNZ010000016.1:10750-27405 GCA_948585895.1 uncultured Clostridia bacterium
AGAATATTTATTTTTGAACACAACTTATTTATTTTTGTTTTTTATTTCTCTTAGTTTTCTAAAAAAATCTTTTAGTATTTGTTCGCATTCTTCTTGTTTTATTCCACTTTCGACTTCTACTATATGATTAAATGGATAATCTTGTAGAAGATTTAAAACGGAACCACATGCTCCTGTTTTTTTATCCATTGTACCAATATATACTTTTTTAATTCTAGCTTGTATGATAGCTCCTGCACACATAGAGCATGGTTCTAAAGTTACATACATTTCACAGTCTAGTAATCTCCATGCTTCTAACTTTTTACTTGCCTTTTGAATGGCTAATATTTCTGCATGCTTGGTTGTATCTGTTTTGGTTTCTTTCAAGTTATGTGCTTTTGCAATTACTTTTCCATCTTTTACAATGACACATCCAACTGGTACTTCTAATTTTTCATATGCTTTTCTCGCTTCTTTTATAGCTTGTTTCATATATTTTTCTTTTTCTTGCATTTTTACCTCTTTTTCATTGTCTAGTATATTCGCATTTTGCTTGTTAAATATAACAACGATTGTTTTTGTTATATCCTATTCTAAGATAAATAACAAATTGTATCTCTATTTTAGCATACTTTTTTCTATTTTGATACCATCTAGTTTTCAATTTTATATTTTTCTTCTTTTTTGAAATTTAGTTGTAGTCAATATTATTTTTTTTTTGTACCAATAAGATAACGATTAGTTCCTATATTTTTTATTTTATTTTCTTTTAACTTTAAACATATATTAACTAAATATTCTATTTTTCTTTTGATTTTTTTTAGACTATCTGGTAACTTATCCATTAGTTTTTGAAACATATATATTTGGACAATTAAATGGTCTTTACGAAGAATATCAGATTGTTTTTTAGATATAGTTATATTCTTTTGAACTCTATCTAAAAGCATCACTTTTTTTAACTTAAATTTTTATTTTTAAATAATAAGTTTGTATATTTTTCATTTAAAACTTTTTCATAAATTGTAACTCTTAATCTGTTGTTTTTACTAAAATTATAATCAAGCATAGGGAAGTATTTTTCTCTTAATTTTTCAAAACTTCTTTTAATTCCCATTTCAGCAGTATCAATCAAATTTAAATTAACCATTGCTTGTGCTAGATATGTATTTCTACAATATGTTACAAAAAAATAACCACTTTACTATTCCAGTAAAATGATTACTCTTTTGGTGGCAAAACACTTCTAATAACAAATCTACCAACCAAATAATAGATGTTCGTTTTAGTTCCATCTGGTGTACCAGAAAGGACTTGAACCTTCTACCTTCGCTTTAGGAGAGCGACGCTCTATCCAGATGAGCTACTGGTACATATTTATTTTTCAGTTTAACAAACTCATTATATGATATTTGCCTAAAAAAATCAAGTAAGAAGAAAATTTTTCTTTTCATCTTTTTCATAGCATTTTTTTGCATCTAAAAAACCTAGCAGATATATTTTTTTAATACACTTTTTATTATATTTAATATACTCTAGTTCTTTGGTTGTAAATAGTGTTTTATTTTCTTGAATTCTTTTTTGAATAAAAGTATTTAATGTCTTTTTTTTCATAAAACAAAAACCCTCTTTCGTATAAAAATCATTTGACTTTCACACCCAAAAAGGTTATACTTACCCTATACAGACTTTCGAGTGTGTATGCATTTTAGAGAGATAGCAAGGTTTAGCGGTCTAGCTATCTCTTTGTTTTGTATTATACTATATATAAAAATAAAAAACAAAACCCATTTTCGACAAAAAAGTCCTAAACTGCTTGCAAATACTATAAACTTTTTCTAGAAATTTTTATCTTTCTATATTGGGTAAAATCCTATTTCTTAAATCATGCCAATCATTACCACTAATATATTTTAAACTTTCTGAATTAAGCAAGTTATTTTCTTTTGCATAATAATTCCATTTCTTAATGGTAGGAAATTCAATAAAATCTTTTGTTATGTTTTTTAGTTCTTTTATTGATTCCCTATATTTTACATACATCAGATTACTTTTATGATATTGTTTTTCATTTCGATAATAAGAATTAATCAACTCATTACATTTATCACTTACTTTCTTTGTTTTTTCTGAATGTAAACCATATATTTCTATAGATTGATGCAATTTTTCTCTTATTCTTTCAAAATCATTTATCATTGGTATCGTATTCCTTTTTCCTTTTTTTTACATTTTTATCATATTATTTATAAAAATGGTATGCACTAAAAATGTCAGTATCTGTATTTTTTAATAGATTTAATTCCATTTTTAGGTTACTGCTCAACTTTAATTATTTTCCTTTCTTAAAGTTTATCTTTTTCTAGTTCTTTTTTTATTTTATTTAATGTTTCAAAATAATTTTCTTTTATAAATTCAGCATATCTTACTATATTTAATAAATTTTGTCTTTGATTGACTAAACTTCTATTCATGTCTCCTATTTTCGCTGTTAACTTTCTTTGCTTTTGGTATCTTTTTATTCCAATTATAATGGTTAAGATATAATTAATTACTATAATTCCTACTATAATATTCATTCCTTTCTCCTTAAAAACCTCAAATTGTTGTTTGAACTATTTGTAGTATATACAACAATTAGTTGTTTGTCAATAGTTTTCTAATCTTTTTCGAACTTTCTGTTTTCTTTCATTTACAAACAAAACATATTGTAGTATACTAGTTCTGAAAGGATTGATTGATTAATGAATAGATTAAAACAATTAAGACTAGAAAAAAAACTATTGCAATCAGATATTGCTAAAATAATAAATAAAAGTGATCGTGCTGTTGGTCAATATGAAAGAGAAGAAAGAGATCCTAGCTCTGAAACATGGGCTATTTTAGCTGATTATTTTGGTGTATCTTTAGATTATATGTTAGGAAAATCGGATATACGAAATACTAATAAAATAGATTTAGATGATATTGATATTGCTTTTGCTAGTGGTATAAAAGGACTGAACAAAGAAAACCAAGAAATTGCAAAAAATATTATAGAAGGTCTACTTGCCAAACAAAAAAGTGAAGAAAAACAAAATCTTAATAAAAATAGTTAAATACATTAATCTTGAAGAAGGAGCCTTAATGGAAACCAGTGAATTATATAAAATGATGGAAGATGAAAACATTTATTATATAAATCACCACTTGTCTTCTACCCAAGGAATGATAGCTCATTACAAAGATTTAACCGTTATCGTGGTAGATGATAAAAAAATAAAAGGACAAGTTGGAGAAAACACAGTCCTAATTCAAGAGTTAGGACATTATATGGCTGGTGCCTATTATAACACGAACAGTCCATATGAATTAATTCAAAAAATGGAACACAATGCAGATAAAAAAGCTTGGGAAACGTTTTTTCCTTATGAAGAAATAAAAAAACTAATGAAAAATGGTTTAACAACTGCTACACAGTTAGCAGAATATTACCATGTTGAAGCTCCCTATATGGCTAGATGCCTTAATTACTACTACGACAAATACAATGGTTTTGATTAATTTAGAAAAAAATTAATATCGTTACGATAGAAAGATTGGTGAAAAAATGCAAAGAATTTTAAGTCATATGCGAAAAGCTATTGAAAAATACAAAATGATAGAAGAAGGAGATAAAATCGCAGTATGTTTATCTGGTGGTAAGGATTCTATTACTCTATTACAAGCTCTAAAAGCTCTTCAAAGATTTTATCCTAAACATTTTGAATTAATAGCAATTAGTATCCATCCAGGATTTGATTTTTTTAATACGGATTTTTTACAAAATATTTGTGATATGTTAGATATTCCTTTATTTGTTGAAAACAGTCATGCAAAAGAAATTGTATTTGACATTAGAAAAGAAAAAAATCCATGTTCTTTATGTGCTAACTTACGTAGAGGAGTTATTAATTCAATTGCTATTAGGGAAAAGTGCAATAAAATTGCACTTGGTCATACTCAAGATGATGTTTTAGAAACTTTCTTATTAAACTTATTATACACAGGAAGTATTGGTACATTTTCTCCAGTTAGCTACATGGATAGGTCTAAAATAACTTTAATTAGACCTCTCATATATACCTCAGAAAAAGAAATTAAAAGATTCATTCGAAAAAATAATTTAACAGTAATGCCTAAAGTTTGTCCTATGGATGGTACCTCTAAAAGAGAATCCATGAAACAGTTAATTGTTACCTTAACGAAAGAAATTCCTATGCTTCGTGCTAATTTATTTGGTGCCATTGAGCGAAATTTGGAAGATTGGAAAATTCAATAAATGACTTAAAATAACACCAAAATATCTCTTGTCAATTTTGTTATTATACTTTATAATGAGGATATAAAAAAGGGTAGTTAAAAATAATGGGGCAATTATTTTTAACTAAATTTAAACCGAAGAAAGGATGAAAGTCAAATGAATTATTTAGAGGAATACCAAAAGTGGTGTGAAAGTCCAGAATTTGATGAAGAAACAAAAAAGGAATTATTAGCAATAAAAGAGGATGAAAAAGAAATTGAAGATAGATTTTACAAAGAACTAGAATTTGGAACAGCAGGTTTAAGAGGAATTATTGGTGCTGGAACAAATCGTATGAATCAATATACTGTAGGAAAAGCTACCCAAGGATTAGCTAATTATATCCTCGAACAAGGAACCCAAGATAAAGGAGTAGTAATTAGTTATGATTCTAGAAAGATGTCAAGAGAATTTAGTATGCAAACCGCTTTAATTTTATGTGCTAATGGAATCAAGGCTTATCTATTTGAAAATTTACGACCTGTACCAGAATTATCTTTCGCAGTAAGAAATTTAGGATGTACAGCAGGAGTTATGATTACAGCTAGTCATAATCCACCTAAATATAATGGATATAAAGTGTATTGGGATGATGGTGCACAAATTGTATCGCCAAGAGATACCGATATTATTAACAAGGTAAGAGCAGTTAAAAACTTTCATGATATTAAACATATTTCAAAAGAAGAAGCTTATCAAAAAGGTCTATTACATATAGTGGGTACTGAAATGGACGACAAGTATTTAGAAATTTTGAAAAATTCTGTATTAAATGCAGATATTATGAAAGAACAAGGAAAACATCTAAAAGTTGTTTATACTCCTTTGCATGGTACAGGAAATACAATAACCCAAAGACTTCTAAAAGAATTAGGATTAGAAAATGTATATGTTGTACCAGAACAAAGCCAACCAGATGGAAATTTCCCAACCGTTGATTATCCAAATCCAGAAGACCCAAAAGCCTTTGAATTAGCTTTAGCGTTAGCTAAAAAAGTAGATGCTGATGTTGTGTTAGCTACTGACCCAGATGCAGACCGATTAGGTGTTTTTGCTAAAGACTCTAAAACAGGAAAATATATGAGCTATACTGGAAATATGTCTGCTTTGTTAATTGCTGAATATAGAATTTCACAAATGAAAGAAAAAGGAATGTTACCAACTAATGGAATGTTAATTACAACGATAGTATCTTCTAATTTAGCAAAAGCAATTGCAAAATATTATGGGTTAGATTGTCCAGAGGTATTAACTGGATTTAAAAATATAGGCAGAGTCATGAAAAAAGCAGAAGAAAACAAAGATAAAACCTATGTATTTGGTTACGAAGAAAGCTATGGATGTTTAATTGGTGACTATGCTAGAGATAAAGATGGAATTGCAGCTGTTATGGCTCTTTGCGAAGCTGCATGCTATTATCAATCTCAAAACAAAACTTTATGGGATGCTATGATAGATATTTATGAAAAATATGGATATTACAAAGAAGCACAACCTTCTATTGTTAGGGAAGGTGTCCAAGGTGCACAAGAAATCAAAGATATGATGACTAAAATGAGAAATACAAATATTGAGAAAGTAGGAGATTATAAAGTTTTAACATTTAAAGATGTAGAAAAGGATATTGTAAAAAATATGCAAACAGGAGAAATCACAACTACTGGTTTGCCACAATCAAATGTATTGTATTATGAACTAGAAGATGATAATTGGTGTTGTATTAGACCATCTGGAACCGAACCTAAAATTAAGTTGTATATGGGAGTAAAAGGACATACCGAAGACGATGCAAGTAAAAAATTGGAAAAATTAAAAGATGCTATGTTAGAAATAGTAGAATAAAGCAAAAACAAATTGCCAAGAAGGATAAACCTTTTTGGCAATTTGTTTAATCTATATGATAAAATTTTTTATATAATTCTCTTGCTGTTCTTGGACAATCCACTCCTGCTGAATCTGCATTCTTAACTGGTGCAAATTCTTCTTCTCTTTTTACACGAAGAATCGCCATATCATCGACTTCTCCAAAAGCGTCAAATAAAAATGCTTCAAATTTATAGGCGTTTGGTGAATCTGGTACAATTAATTTTCCTTCTTTGTTTCGATATGTTGCTTTTTTGTAAGCAACATGATATGGTAATGGATTTGCTCCCATTCTTTCTACTGCATCCACACGAAATAGATTACAAAGTATATGAGATTCTCCATAAAGTAATTCTCCTTCTTCGTCTCGTGCTTCTGCCATTTCCTCTGTTATTTCTGAATATTCTATTACATTTGGCTTTCCATTTCTTCTACAAAATACTCCTACTTTTTCTTGTGGATTTGCTTTCACAACAGATTTACAAGCAACCGTTACTTCTTTATCAATGGCAATTCCCATTAAAACAGGGTCAACCATTTTTACTAAGCAGTTGTCAACTCCTCCTATGAATATCCATTCTATTCCCATCTGCTTCATTCTTTTCGTCATTTCACTTTTTACAAGTGATTCATATATGCCACCATGTCCATCTGCTGCTTGCTTAATAAATCCATCTTCTCCTATTAATATTTTTCCTTCTGTATCAATCATTGGTAACTCGCCTTGGATAAAGAAAAATATGTTTTTGTCCTTTTGGTACCCAAAATATTTATTTTTTTCAAAAAACGCAAGTGTTTCTTTATTATTTTCTCGACTTGTCATGATAAACCATGGAATTGTTACTCCATATTTTTTTCCTTCTTCTTTTAAATTGTCGCTTAATAATTCAAATAAAGACTTGTGTGAGTCTAACCCAATATCATACGTCCCTTTGGGTCCTTTATGACCTAGTCTTGTTCCTTGTCCTCCTGCCATTGTTACAGCTGCTAGTTTTCCTTCTTTAATAGCTTTTTTTCCTATATTTTCATAATGTTTATAGTCATCATATAGTTTGTATTTATCTACATAGTCAATTGGCGTTATTTTATCTTCCCTATGTTTTTCTTCTTTTTTGGTGCTATGATATAAACTATTAATTAGCTCAAAGTTGATTAATTCTATTTGATTTAATAATTCTTTTTTACTTGTCTCATTTAATGTTTCATAATGATTTAATAAATGCTCTTGTCCATATTTTTTTAAGATACTTCGTAATTCATCCACTTTTTTGTCCATCTTTACCTTCCTTTCTCTCCTCCAAGTATATCTTTTCCGTAAATAAAACAGATAATTTATATATTATCTGTTTTATTAGTTATACACCATTATTGAAAATTTATCAACTATTTTTTATAATTTCTCTATTTGTTTTTCTCCTGTCGTTCTTAGAATTTTTTGATATTGTTTCATAATTTCATCCATATTTTCTGCAATTTCTTCTATATCATAACAATCTACTATTTTTATGTTTCTTTCTTCTGGTAGCCATTTTTCTATATTTCTATTTACATTATGTATATAATTTTCTTTCCCTTTTATAAAGATTACCATATCTTCTTCTTGTTTTACTTTTTTCTTTATGGTTTTGAATTTCTCTAAATCATTATTTTTCCAATCTAATTTTAGTATTTTTTCCTTTTTTGCTTCTTTTAAATTTGTCTTTTCTAACAAAGTTTTAATGGTTTCTTCCAAATTGTTTTCTGTTAAAATTACAATTTCATTTTTATCTTGCATTCTTTTATCTATATATGGTAAACTCATCATTTCAAAATGATAATCACTTGCATAAAATGCACATATTTTCTCTTTTGTATTTTTATTCATTTAAACTTCTCCCCTCTAATTTGTAAAATCATACGGATAGTCTATTTGTGTTTTTTGACTACTGGTAAATTTTACCATTCGTTTACAAATATGTCAATATTATTTCAAATAAATTTCATCTCTTTTTTTCGACATTCATTATTTTTCCTCTTTTAGTATAAAATTTTCTAAATTGTTAATAATTAATAGTAAAAGGAGGCAAACATATGAAAAAAAATTTAAAAATGGTAATTATCCTAACATTTCTTCTATTTCTATATACTTCTATTTGTGCTATTTCATACGCACAAAACATTTCTTCCGATATTGCCGATAGTGTATTTCGACTACATGTAATTGCCAATAGTGATAATAAAGAAGATCAAGATTTAAAATATAAAGTTCGTGATGAGTTGCTAAATTATATGAATTCTATTTGTAAAAATTGTAAATCAAAAGAAGAGGCAATTTCTATTGTGGAAGAAAATAAAGATACTTTCGAACAAATTGCTATTCATACCATTAAAGAACAAGGCTATTCTTATTCTGTTAAAATAAATATTGGTAATTTTGAATTCCCTACCAAAAATTATGGTGATATTTCTTTACCAGCAGGATATTATGATGCTTTAAGAGTTGAAATTGGTGAAGCAAAAGGGCAAAATTGGTGGTGTGTAATGTTTCCTCCTCTATGTTTCGTAGATATTTCTTCTGGTGTGGTTCCTGATGAATCTAAAGAGTTAATGGAAAATAATTTGTCTGAAGAGGAATTTGCTCTCGTGTCTGATAAATCTAATCATGAAATACAATTTAAGTTTAAATTATTAGAATTTTTTAATAATGCTGGTTTAATAACTGCAAAAAAATAGGTACCTCATAATAAAATTTTAACCTTTAAATAGTTGCAATCATTACAAGTTTATGATATATTCTAATAAGTAATAGAGTGTTAATTTTATACACTCTTTTTTATATGAAAAGAAACATTGTACATAAATTGGGGGTTATTTAATTGGAAAAATTAATAGTAAAAGGTCCAACACCGTTAAAAGGTGAAGTTACAATCAGTGGTGCCAAAAATGCTGCTGTTGCCATTTTACCTGCTGCACTTTTAATTGATGGTAGTTGTACCATTGAAAATTTACCAAATATAAGTGATATAAAAATATCTTGTGAAATATTAGAAAAATTAGGAGCTAAGATAACTTGGAATAATGCCAATAGTATTACTATCGATACATCCAATATAACAACTACAAAAGCACCTTTAGATTTAACTAGTAAATTCAGAGCTTCTTATTATATCATAGGAGCTATGTTAAGTAGAAAAGGAGAAATTGAAGTTGGTATGCCAGGTGGTTGTAAGCTTGGAGCTAGACCAGTTGATCAACATATTAAAGGTTTCGAAAGATTAGGAGCTACTGTTACTGTTGAAAAAGGTACCATTTATGCAAAAGCAAAAAAATTAAATGGATGTCCTATTTACATGGATATTGTTTCTGTTGGTGCAACTATTAATGTTATGCTAGCTAGCGTTTTAGCTAAAGGCACAACTATTATAGATAATGCTGCCAAAGAACCTCATATTGTAGATGTAGCCAATTTTTTAAATACCATGGGTGCTGATATTAGGGGAGCTGGAACCGATGTCATTAAAATTAATGGTGTGGAAAAATTACATGGAAATGCAACATATAGTGTAGTTCCAGACCAAATTGAAGCTGGTACCTTTATGTTGGCTGCCGTAGCAACCAAAGGCGATTTAGTAATTAAAAATTGTATTACTAAACATCTTGAATCAATTACTGCAAAAATCATTGAAGTTGGTGGAAATGTCGAAGATAATATCGACAGTATTCGTGTTTGGTGTAATAAGAGACCTAGTAAAGCTATTATAAAAACATTACCATATCCAGGTTTTCCAACTGATTTACAACCACAAATGGGTGTTGTATTATCTTTAGCCAATGGTAATAGCATGATTCATGAAAGTATTTGGGATTCCAGATTTCAATATACAGACGAATTAAACAAAATGGGAGCTAAAATAACGGCACAAGGAAAATCAGCTTTCTTTGAAGGTGTTAAAAAATTATCTGGTGCCCCTGTTTATTCTTCTGATTTAAGAGCAGGAGCTGCTCTTGTTATTGCGGGAATAGCAGCAGAAGGAAAAACAGAAATTTATAATCTAGAACATATTGATAGAGGTTATGAAAATATTGAAGCGAAATTTAGAAATATTGGTGCTAACATAAAAAGAGTAATAGAATAACAATGAAGTTACTATTTTTTAACAAGTTAGTTCTTGACAATTTTAATATTTAATTTACATGCCAATCTGATTGGCTATTACTTAAGCAAAAGGAAAGAAAAATGATGTTAAATTTTTGTAGTTTATATAGTGGAAGTAGCGGAAATAGTTTATTTATAGAAACTCCTAATACAAAGCTTTTAATTGATGCTGGTGTTAGCAGTAAAAAAATTGAAACTGCTTTATTAGATATAGATATTAATCCATCTTCTTTAGATGGAATTTTAATTACCCACGAACATATTGATCATGTCCAAGGATTAGGAACCTTTTCTAAGAAATTCGATTTACCTGTATTTGTAAATCAAGAAACTCTAGATGCTATGCCAAAACAAAGAGATAAAATAGCTAGTAATAATATAAAAACTTTTAAAATATCAGATAAATTTTTAATAGGAGATTTGGCAATTAAACCTTTTTCGATTCCCCACGATGCTGCTAATCCATGCGGATTTAACATTTGGAAGGATGACAAAAAAATAAGCATTGCTACAGATATTGGACATATGACAAATGATATTTTAAAACAACTAGAGGAAAGTTTATTTATTATGTTAGAAGCAAATTATGATCCAGAAGTATTACGTTGTTCTTCTTATCCTTTTACTTTAAAATCTAGAATTGCTGGTCCTACTGGTCATTTATCAAATGAAATTGCTGGCAAAACAATATCTTATCTATTACAATCTGGATTAAAAACTGCTATGTTAGGTCATCTAAGTAAAGAAAGTAACTTTCCTGAACTTGCCTATCAAACTGTCATTGATGAACTTATCACCAATCATTCTTTTGATAAAAACTCTATGCAACTAAGTGTAGCAGGCAGAGATAATCATAGCAATCTAATTAAGATTTGAAACAAAAGGGACAGTCCTTTTTGTTTCAAAAATCATATATAAAAATACTAATGTTATCAGTTTAAGCTATCCTATGACTTTTGACTTTTAATTCAAAATAATTATTAAATTCTAAAATAATGGCAATTGCTCTAATTACACTTGATAATACTTTGTAATGTTGCAAAAATAATATACGATAACTTAAACTGATAACATTGTAAAAATACCCTAAAATAAATTAGAAAACCAATAAAAAATATGAAATAAAAGTGACAGCCTCTTTCCTCTTTATCATTTCATCATAAATGATACAAAAAATGAGAGAACGAAAACGGCACAATCAGTTTTTTCTCTTTTTAGATTATTTACATGTTATGTGTTTTCATTCATTTATCAAAATTTTGTAGTAATTTTTTGTGAAATTATTTTGTTGTATAGAAAAATCCTTGATTCTATTTATGTAACAAAAAAGGACTGTCCCCTTTGTTTCAAAAGGAGCAAAAAAATGCTAACCATTCAGGTTATTTGTGTAGGAAAATTGAAAGAAACTTATTTGAAATCTGCTATCGATGAGTACAGTAAAAGATTGTCTAGATATTGTAAATTAGATATTTGGGAAGTACCTGATGAAAAGATACCAGAAAAATTGAGTCCAAGTTTGTGTGATGAAATCAAGTCTAAAGAGTGTAATTCTATCTTTCGTTATATTAAGAAAGATGCTTATGTAATTGCTTTAGATTTAAGGGGTAAACAGTTTACATCCGAAGATTTTTCTTCTCAAATTGAAAAAATCTCAATGACTTCTAGTAATATTACTTTTATTATTGGAGGTTCTTTAGGTTTAACTGATGAATTATTAAATTCCTGCCATCAAAAAATATGTTTTTCTAAAATGACTTTTCCTCATCAGTTAATTAGAGTTTTTCTTTTGGAACAGATTTTTAGAGCTTTTAAGATAGCAAATGGAGAAACTTATCACAGATAATATTTTATTTGTAGAGAAAATAAAGAAAAAAATAATACATTTATTTTAGGGGCGAACAAAATAGTTTTCATAATTGTATATTAATTTTAAATGGTGAATATTTTCTCTACAAAAATAAAAACTTAAATTAATTTGAAATTCTTTTTGTAATTTCTTTCGCTAGTTGATGAATTATAATTTTTCGAACGATAAAAAAGATTGATATAAATATTAAAATTTTTGTTATCATGCAAATGATTATATTCTAGTTTTTTTCATTTGTCAATAAAAACTTTACGACATTATTCTACATATTCCTACACTCACTAGTATCCCAACAATATCTGCTACTAGGGAAGCAAGTAACACAAATCTTGTCTTTTTTATTTTTACACAACTTGTATAGATAGCAATCGTATACAACGTTGTTTCTGTTGACCCCATAATTGTAGATGCCATCATTCCAATTAAACTATCTACTCCATAACTTTTCATAATGTCAGTTGCAACTGCTATTGAGCCACTTCCCGAAATAGGTCTTAACATAGCTAATGGCATAATCTCACTTGGAAAATGTATTACATTTAAAAGCGGTGTAATAAAACGGATGATAATATCTAAAATTCCAGAATTCCTTAATGCTCCAATAGCTACAAATAACCCAATTAAAGTTGGCAAAATATTAAGTACAATTTCAATTCCCTCTTTGGCTCCATCTAAAAAATCATCAAAAACTTTATTTTTCTCGATTAAACCATATACTACAATCATTAAAATCATGAGTGGCATAGCTATATTAGATAGAAAACTTATTATTTGCATATATTACTCCTTTTTGCTAAATTTCATTAATATCATAACAGCTGTCACTCCGTGCTAACGCTGCGCAAATTGTTGCAATCCATACGGGAAAAACAATTGCTGTTGGATTACTTGAACCTAACGAATTTCGAATGGCAATTACTGTTGTTGGTATAATTTGAATAGAGGCTGTATTTAATACAATAAATACTAGCATCGAATCGCTTAATGTATCTTTTTGTGAATTCTCCTTTTGCATTGATTTCATTGCTTTTAATCCTAAAGGTGTGGCTGCATTTCCTAATCCTAAAATATTAGCAATTATATTCATTGAAATTTCCTTTTGAATAGGTTTATTTTTTCTCATTTCTGGAAATAATATTTTAATAATAGGGCTTAAAAAATTTGTTAATTTATCAATGATACTTGTTTTATTCGCAATTTGCATGATTCCATTCCATAAGCATAAAGTACCTAATAGATTAATTGACAAACTAATAGCATCATTTGTACTTTCAAAAATGCTAGCATTTAATCGTTCTAGGTTTCCAGAGAAAATAGCATATGAAAATGATACGATTATAAATACAGGCCATACTTTATTCAACATATTTATCACCTAAGTAATTTTATTCTAAACTTGACTTTTTATTACAATATAATTGACCTAAATTTCTATTTATGATATATTAGAAAGGTAGGGATTGTTAAATTAAACTTTTAAGGAGGATGGGTTGTATGAAATCAACTGGAATTATTAGAAAAGTAGATGAGCTTGGTAGAGTAGTTATTCCAATAGAAATCAGAAATCAATTTAATATTATCGAAAAAGATCCTATTGAAATATATGTTAATGGTTCTTCTATTATATTAAAAAAATTTGAACCAAATTGCATCTTCTGTAGTAATAATCAAAATCTTTTATCTTATCATGATAAATTAATATGTACAGAATGTGCAGATAAAATAGGTGCATTGGATAAAAAATAAACATCTAAAAACGATATAATTTTTTACCCTCAAAATTATATCGTTTTCTTTTATAACTTTCCTAAAATTTTTTGTTTGAAATTAGTTTGTAATATTTTTTTTATTTCATTTTTATCATAATTGTTTCTTTCTAATGTTTTACTTAATTTTTCTTTTACTCTATTATGTTCATATATATTAATATTTTGATAATATTCTGGTTCCATATCATAATATTTCATATCATCTGTTGCTACGCAAATATGTTCTATTCCACCTAGTAACTCTTTCATATAATTAATATGTTTAATATATTCTTGTTCATAATCTATATTAGGGTTACAAACAGATATTTCCTCTATACAAAATGGTTTTATCGATACCACTCCTATTACTCCATCTAATTCCTTTATACTAAGAATCTGTTCATCTTTTAAATTTCGTGGTACATTACAGATAGATTTTGCATTTGAATGAGAGGCAAATACAATTGGATTTTCCCCTTTTTCTTTCCATTCTTTACATATTTTAATGATGTCCCAAAACGTTCTTTCGTTGGCATGAGATAAATCTATAGCGATTCCCTTTTTTATAAGCTTTTTTACTAATTTTTCTCCTAATTCAGTTAAACCATAATTTTCATTTGCTTTAGCTCCTCCACCAAATTTATTTGCATGATTCCAAACAATATTTGTAGATTTTAATCCTAATTCATATAAAACATCTATATCATTAATATTTTCCAAATAGTCCATTCCCTCTATTCCAAATACATAGTTTATTTCTTTTGAAATTAATTCGTTTTGTTCTATATATTGTTTTACGTATTTTAAATTCTGTATAACATTAATTTCGTTTTCCTTAATTCCTATCTCATTTTTCATCTCCTGTTTGGACATATAAAATAAATTAAAAATTCCCCCTGTAATATTATTTTTATGATAAATAGTTTTACAATAATTTTTTAGAAATTCTTTTTCTTCTTTCTTCATTAGTATATAGGTTAATAAATCATAATGACAATCAAACATCTTTTCCTCTTTTCTTAATGAGCAAACGAATACTTATCTTTTACTATCGTTTACTTAAAGCTGTCAATCTAAATAATAGGAAATCGGAATGTGTTATTTTTCAATAAACTTTTGATAGATTTCATTTTTATTTGTTCCTCTATCTTTAGCTATTCTTTTTATAATTTCTTTTTTTTCTAGTCCCTGTTCCTCATATAATTGATAGTGTTCTTCTAAAGGAAGTTCTTCATAACTCTTGTTTCTATCGCTTTTTGGATTTCCTTCTATAATTAAAACAATTTCACCTTTTATATTTTCTGATTTTTCTATTATTTCTTCAATAGTTCCTCTTATGAATTCTTCATGGATTTTAGTTAATTCCCTTGCTAATACCATTTTTCTTTCCTGTAAGATTTCTTTAAAATCATTTAAAGTTGCCATTAATTTATGAGGTGCCTCATATAAAATGATAGTTTTTTCACTACTTTTTATTTCACTTAGTTTTTCTTTTCTTAATTTCTTATTTAATGGCAAAAATCCTAAAAAGATGAATTCCCTTGTAGTAATTCCAGAAGCAATCAATGCATTTATCATGGCACAACTACCTGGAATGGGAATAATTTGTATTTTATTTTCTATGCATTTTTTAATTACAACTTCACCTGGGTCACATATGCCTGGCGTCCCAGCATCTGAAACTAGAGCTATATCTTGCCCTTCCAATAATTTTTCAATTAAAGCTTGCGTTTTTATTTCTTCATTATGTCTATGATAACTAACAAGTGGTTTTGTTATTCCTAAATGGTTTAATAATTTTAAAGTATGTCTAGTATCTTCTGCTGCAATTAAATCAACCTTTTCTAATATATGAATTGCTCTTAATGTAATATCTTCTAAGTTTCCAATTGGAGTAGCTACTATATATAATTTTCCCATTTTTTTTCATTCCTTTTCCTTTATTTATTATATATTTTATTAATTTCTTCTGTATACTTTCCTTTTTCATCGTAAATATATAAATTTTTTTCTATTTTTAAAAATGATTTTGCATTTTTAATTGCTTTTATTAATACTAATTTTGGTTCACTATTTTGATAGGAATACACAAAACGTATTATTTTAGGTTCTATTTTATATTTTCTCATAATTTCTATTATATCTACCAACCTATCTGGTCTATGTACCATATAAAATTCACCTTTGTCTTTTAATAAATCTTTAGAAATTCTTATAAAATCTTCTAATGTTGCTGTTGTTTCATGTCTTGAAATTATTTTCTTTTTTTCTTCATTTTTTATTCCTGTTCCTTTTTTCTTATAAGGTGGATTTGTTACGACTACATCGAATGTATTTTTTTCTAATATTTTATTTAAGTCTATGATATCTTCATTTATAATCTTGAATTGATTTTCTAATTGATTCAATTTTATACTTTTTTGTGCCATGTCATATACTTCTCTTTGAATTTCAACTCCTATTATTTCTTTTAGTGTTGTTTTTTTGCAAAGTAAAGTCGCTATTATTCCTGTTCCTGTTCCTAAATCAATAACCCTTGCATCTTTTTTTATTTTTTTTGCAAAGTCAGTTAACAAAATACTATCTATTCCAAAACAAAATCCATTTTTATTTTGAATCATCTTTAAATTTTTAAATTGTAAGTCTTCTATTTTTTCATCTTTATTTAATTTTATTTTCATTTTATTTTTTCCTTTTTTATTTTTTTATTTTTTTATTTTTTTATTTTTTTATTTT
>CAPBNZ010000017.1:0-5358 GCA_948585895.1 uncultured Clostridia bacterium
ACTAGTAATCATTGTTTTATTTTATTCATTATGTTTTATTTTTATTACTAATTCCTAAGTAAATTTATTTTTTATTTTTTGTCTGTTGCAAGGTACTTTTTTATAATACCATGTTTTTTTTTCAAAGTCTATATTTTTTTTTATTTTTTTATGGAAATTTTATACTTTTTTATTAACTTTGATGCTTTAATTTTTGCTGCTTTTTTATAATAACATTTTCAATTCTTCTTGTCAATAGTTTTGAATAATTTTTTTATTTTTTAAATTTCTACTAATATTAAATCATCACCTATACATTTAATATTTTGCCATGGTATTACAATTTCATTATTCTGTGTAAATATGTTTAATACTTTATTACTTCCAGGAACAATAATGGATGTCGTTGTTGCAAGATTGATAGTTGTTCTCTTTTGTAGAATGTTCATGGTTATCATTGTCACATAAAAGATACTTTTCATCATTAATAATATATTCTTGCTTTTCCTTTTTTCTTAAGTTTCCTTCTAATGTAATTGGTTCTCCTATTTTAAAGTAGATTTCTAATTTGATATGTTTTCTATCCCCATCTACTTTTGATACATATATTTTATCTACTAATAATTTAATTAAGTCTTCTATGTTTTCATCTATTTTTATTTCTTTTTCTAATGCTCCTTTTATTTGTTTCATGTTGTCTTCTATAGAAGATAAGTTTTCTTTTTCTTCTTTTAAGTCTTTTATCTTCTCTTGCTTTCTTTGTATTTCTTGATTTAGTTCTTCGTTTCTTTTGTAAAATTCTTCATCAGATAATAGATTTTTAATCGTAAGTTCTAGTAACTTATCTTTTTTTGTTTGTATCCCATTTATATTACTCTCTATATTTGCTATTTCTGTTTCAAAGTCTTTGGTAAAATTATATTTCTTATACTTGTTTAATAAGTCTTCTATGATTTCTTCTTTATTAGAAAGAAATTTATTCAAAACTACTTTTAAAATTTCGATTAATTCTGATTCTTGTATAATTGGACTCTCACATTCTTTTAGTCCATATGTAATATATTTACTACATGCCCATGCTGGTTTATTTGATCTTTTACTTCCTGATATTCTATTATATCCTGGCATATGTTCTTCACCTTCATGTTCTTTACAATAAATTAATCCGCTAAAAGCATATCTACTTTTAAATACATCTTTATTTTCTACTCTATTTAAACAACTTGCTGATTTCTTTTCTAATAAATTATTGCATTTCTCCCATAGTTCTTCTGAAACAATGGGTGGTATATTTTCTTTACATTCAAATACTTGCCATTCTTCCTTTGGCATCTTTTGTGCTTTATGTAGTTTATAATCCACTATTTTTACCGTTCCTGTTCTGTAATATCCTTTATATTTTGGGTTTCTTATGATTCTTCTTAATGTTTGTGATGATATTGGTGTTCCATTTTTTCCTTTATATCCTTTTTGTTTAAAATATTCCGCTATTTTATAAAATCCCATTTCTCCTTCAGAATATATTTCAAATAGTTCTCTTATCATTTTGGCTTCTTCTTCATGTATAACTAGTTTTGTGTTATCTTTTCGATATCCAAATATATTGTTGTTTCCTAAAACTCTTTTCTTTTCAATCGATCTACTAAATCCAAACTTTACTCTTTCTGATAATTTTCTTACTTCATCTTGTGCTACACTTGCCATGATAGTTAGTCTTAATTCTGCATCTGGCATAATGGTGTTAATGTTGTCAGATTGGAAATATACACCAACATCATTGTCTAATAATTTTTGGGTATAAGAGATACTGTCTAAAGTGTTTCTAGCAAAACGCGTTACTTCTTTTGTTAATATTAAATCAAACTTTCCTTTTTTACTGTCTGCTATCATTCTTTTAAATGAATCTCTTTTGTTTACACTTGTACCACTTATCCCCTCATCTACATATCCGCGGGCATAATGTCCAGTTAGAGACTTCTTTTATATGGTTTTCAAAATAAAAAACTTGGTTACTTAATGAATTTAATTGTTCATCTTTTTCGCTTGATACTCTTGCATAGTATGTTACTTTTAGTGGTAAGTCATATATACTTTTGCCACTACTTATTTCTTTTCTCATATTATATAAATCCATATTTTTATCTCCTTTCTTTCATAAAGTATCTTTATAGGTACAATTATTATATAATTGTTTTTCTTTTATGTCTATATTATAAAGTAGTTATTTTTCAAACTTTTTCTATTTCCTTATTAATCTCTTTTAATAATTCATCTTGTACATTTTCATATACCTCTCTATTAATTGTATTATTTTGAAACAATTTTCTATTTATTATCAATTCAATCTCTAACTTTACTTGTTTATTAGATACAATTTGCTTTTTTTCCATAGGCTGCCTCCTCTTGTTTCTAATTAATATTCAAAGTTAGATTAATGTATGCTAAAACTTATCTCCTCCCTTCTTTATTTTTTAATTTTAAGGCAAATAAATAAGCAAGCTATTTACTTTTGATAAATGCTTGCTTTTGGTTGATTTTTTGGAACAATATTTTGAACATAATTAGACTAAGTATTTTTTTGACATTTCAATTGCATGTTGCCATTGTAGATGTCTTAAATACTCTAACTCATAATCTTCTTTCTCCTTCAAAATTTTTGTTCTTAACTGTCTATTTGTCTTTTTTCTCTCAAGATAATTTTTATATTTTATCTCACTTCTTATTTCCTTTTCTTTTTTATAGTTAGGATGTCCTTTTAAAACTTTTGATACATATTGTGGACTTATTCCTAATTCTTTTGCTATACAAACGCAGTTAAAATTTCTTTTAAAATACAATTCGCAAATTTTCTGCCTCTTGCTGTCTGGTTTGATTACCTCCTCTCTTAAAATAGTAATCAACAATTCTTATTCCTTTTTTGAAAATTTGACTTTCTCGTATTTCCTTCCTTTTTATAAACCTTTCTTAAGTCATTTTGTATCTACTTTTGTTGTTGACATTGTTATTGTACTACATTATTTGTATAATTTCAATAGATACATTAAAAATTTTATAAATGTTTTTTCAATTACCTAAATCTAATTTCTATATCTATATTATTAATACTTTTTTTCCAAATACAACTGGTTCTCCACCAATAAAATGTATTTTTCCATCAACATAAGAAATCATTTGATTATCATTTATTGCATATATTGGAAATTTTTCATCTTTTAAAGTTCTACTTAAAAATTCTTGATTCCATTTTTCTCTACCTTTTCTTAAATAATGTGGAATAATATTGAAATCAACAATTCCATAATCTCTATCAACTATGTCTTTTACATTTTTGTTAAAGTATGTTTCAGATTCAATCTGTTTTCCCCATATAATAGAACCTGCTGATGTTCCCATTATTACTTTGCTTTTAATCATTTTGTCTATAATATCTTTCAAATCATACTCTCTAATAATTCTCGCAAGTACATTTTGCTTACCACCTACAAAATAAATTAAATCTGCTTGCTCAATTCTTTTAGATATTTCATCTTTTGGCAATCTCTTAAAGTCTATAAAATCTATTCTTCCACCTATGTATTTTTCTAAACAACTAAGTTCTTTAATTACCCATCTTTTATCTTTATCTCTATCTAATTCTAGGTATGATTCATTTACTATAGCTATGTTAATTTCATTCAAATTTTTACCTACTACTGTTTCAACTTCACTTGCTATTTCTTTCGTTAAAAATCCTTGAGAAGCTAATAATAATTTCATTTTTATTCCTCCTATTGTACATTTTTTCTATTTATTGTAATCTCGCTAACTTCAATATTTTTTGGTAAACTCAATGTGTATAACATAATATCAGCAATATCCTTTGGATTCATCCATTCTTCTGGATGTTCTATTTCTTTTCCATTATATTTTGTATGAAATTTTGTATTCATTCCACCTACATTAAGTTGTATTACCCTTGAATTGTATTTCTTTAATTCTACTTGTAAATTATAACTTGTTCCTCTTATTGCCCATTTTGATGTTGTATATGCTAATTGTTCTTCATATCCTGCCTTTGTACCACAAGTTGAACCTACATTTATTATATCTGCATGATTTTCCTTAATTAAATTCATTAATTGAGATGTTAAAAATATTGGTGCAACACTATTTACAGCAATCAAATTGTTTAACTCATCATATGTAATTTCATCTACTTTTTGCAAACTAATTACTCCTGCACAGTTAATAAGAGCATCAAATTTTTTAAACTTATTTTTGATTTCATCACAAGACTCTTTGATTGATGTTTCTTTACTTAAATCAGTTTTTATAAAATCACATTCATAATCTGGTTTTCTTCTGCAAAGTGCCACTACTTTGATATTATTTTCCACACATTTCAAGGCTAGTTGCCTTGCTAAACCATCACTTGCTCCTGTTATAATTATTCTATCCATTAATATCATTCCTCCAATCTTTATTAAACATTGCTATTCCTTCAATTGAAAAACCAAATTTCTTGTAGTAATCTTCTTTATCTAATTCTGTAGTTAATATTCTTCTACCAAACCCTTTATAATGATTGCAAAAATCGCTCATCATCTTTTTTCCAATTCCTAACTTTTGATATTGAGGCTTTATCAATAAATATGTTAAAAATACATTAATATTACCATCATCTATTGCTGATAATAATCCAATTAGTTCATTGTTATTATATGCTGATATAACATAACTACTATTTTCTATTGCTTTATATAATCTATTAGGATATTCTGCTGTTTTCCAATTAACAGATCTAAATAACTCTATTAATTTTTCTTTTTCAATTTGGATATTTTCCTTATATTCAAAATCTATCATAAATTAAATCCCTTCTAATTATAATTTCAATATAAATTGATTTCATATTGTTCTTTTCTATTTACTATTTTATATCATAAATTACATAAAATTGCTAGTATTTTACAACATATTATTGTAAATTTACTATCCACTACCATAATCAATTCTAAACTGCAAATCACTATCAGAATAATACTCTGTAATTGCATTATACAAACAACTAATCATAAAATTAGTACTATTATGTATTTGGCTATCTTGTCTCAAATAATTTAATTTGTCAAAAGCATAAAAAATAATAGAAGCATTTAATAACTGCATTCTACTTCTAACTATTTCTTGTGGTAAAACTGCTTGTCCAATTTTTAAGTTATTTGAATAAAACATAAGGTCTAGTGTATTTTCTATAATATTTCTTTGGCTCTCTTTAAATAAATATAATTCACACTTTTGTTTTATATCTTCTAAATTTTTTGTATCCATTTTAGACTGACTAACATCTATATTATTATTTTTATGTTTTTTATTATCTTTCTTATTTGCTCGTAAATA
>CAPBNZ010000017.1:5368-26905 GCA_948585895.1 uncultured Clostridia bacterium
GTTTCTTGAATCGTATTTTCTCCTATATAATAATCTTCTTTTATTTGATTATCTGCCAATACATTTTCTGTATCAATATCATTAATCTGTAATTCTTCTTGTTCAATCTTACCTATATAAATCAAATTAGGTTTTCCAAATCCTTGTTTTTCTTCTTTTATGAGTTTTGCTTCCCTTAATTCCTTAAATGCTCTTGTTACTGGCTTATCACTTAAATTTAATTTACTTTGTATCTCTTTTCTAGTATAAATTAAATAAATTTCTCCTTTATCATTGATCCATTTATTCATTCTTGATAGGTTCATTCTATTTAGTAAAAATGAGTAAATTACTTTGGCTTCTATACTTAGCCTTTTATATTTTTCATTACAAAATAATTCTTGTGGCATTTGATAATATGAATGCTGTAATGTCTCATTTATTTTATAAAGCTTCATCTTCTTCACCTCCTGATTCTCTATATCTTACTAATAATTCATTGATTTTTCTTTTACTTAAACTTTGGTATTCACATTTAGGCAAATATTGCTTGATTATACTTTCGTATTCTTCTAATCCAAATATGTAAATATTTTTATAATTATCATTTTCATTAAAATAGTAATGTAGCCTTGCTAATATTTCCATATTTATTAATGGCATGATTACAATATAATTATCATCATCTACTTTTAAATCTGCTAATCTAAAGTCTATAATTCTACATCATACATTTCTTTAATTCTTAAATATATACTGTGTCTTATTGCATAATTATTTCTCATTAAAAATTTGCCATATTCATCATAAGGAATTAAAATTGTATATTGATTTCCAAAATAAAATCCTTTTTCATGTAATACTATTTTTTCTATGTCATTTGTAAATATCATAGCATTGGCATATCCATTTTCTTTTTTTATATCATAATAAATTGATTTTAAATATTTATCATCTTTTCCTTCATATACTGCATATACTAAAAATTTTTCTTCATTGTAATGTAAATTACCAATGTATCTTCTTGAATAAGTTGTTGGTTCATCTTCTTTTTTCATATTCCAACTAGGTGTAAAAATTAAATTATCTTGTATCAAACAGCTTGCTATATCACTTATTACCTTTAATCTTTCCATATTATTTTCGTTTCTACAATGATTTCTTACTTCAAATCCATTTCCTAATAAATATTCTTTTCCTTTACTCCCTAATGTAATGTATCTGTGTTTTAATCTTCTTACATAATCATGTTTTGCTAATAACACAATCCTTTTTTCTTGATATGTCTTTGTTTCATAAATATATCTTGTATTATCTAATGATATTATTTTATACTTTCCTAAAAATATTAATAACTCTATATCTCTGTTCTGTAATGTCATTCCATTTCTCATCTAAATCACCTCCATAATTTTCTACTTATACCTTCTTTAAATGGTACACTTGTAGAGGGCACATATTGTATATGTCCCCTCTACTCTAGACAATCTCATTTAATTGTCTTTCATTAAAATTCTTGATATTACTGAGTTTCTTATAAAAACAAACATAGCAAAATTTGTTTCGATTTTTTTGCTAAAATTTTGCCATGTTTGTATATATGTTTATCTTATTCTTTTGTTAATTATTTTTGTAATTTCATCTGCTGGTAGCACATAAACTTCTGCATATGGTTTATCAAAATAATATCCTTGTACCATATAACATGAACAATAAATATTGTCATCTTTGATTACTTTTCCATGTATTAATCCATCATGAATTGGTTTTACATTTCTGTTATCTGCATCCCATATTTTTGTATTATCATATATTTTTATAATTGTCATTGTGAATTTATCATAAAATAGTCCTTCATATTTTCTTGTTATTCTAACAATATTATTTGTAATTCGTTTTCCGAGTATAATTTGCACCTTTTTTGATTGGTGGAATCTTTTCTGGAATATGTATTTTTAATATGCCATCTTCTACTTTTGCTTTATAGTCATAGTCTATAAATTCTGTTACTTCATCTTCCATAAATTCTCTCCATAAGTTTTCTTGCATTACTGCATCATACATATCCATTCTTACTTTTTCTAGTTTACAAAAGTATTTTTCTAATTCCTCATCTTTTATTTTTTCTTTTGTTTGCACTACTTCATTACTTATTTTTTCAATTTTCTTAATTGATTCTATAATTTCTTCTCTTTTCATAAATATCACTCTCGCTTTCTTAAATTTAATTTTAGGGTATAAAAATAGAAGGTATAGATTAATCTATATCCTTCTATCTGAATAATTTAATTTTTTAGATTATATTTCTTCATTAGTTCCTTCTGCTAATTTTCTTATTTCTTTGGCATTTTTGTTAGAAATCACTTTTTTTCCTGTCTCTTTTTCTAACTGTTCTCTAGCAAGTTTAGCAATGTTGCCACCCTTTATAACTGATTGTTCTGCACCTTTGATTCCTTTTTCATTTGTACTTTTTGATATTTCTGTTGAAGATGTTTCTGCTAGCATATTTAAAACTAACTCCATATTTGTCATATTGTCACGCAAATTTTCTTTTCTCAATCCTTTCAAATTTTTATATTCTTTTACAGAATATCCACTCCAAACTTGGGTTAGCATATTAGTCAGTATAGCAAAATCTTTATTTTTACTAACACCTACTCTTTTTAATTCATCTGTAAATTCTTTTCTTACATCAATTGTTTTTAATCTTTGATTAATCCATTCTTCTGAATATCCTTTTTTCCTGTAAGTATCTAATGCTCTATTTATTGTAATTTCTGGATCATATGCTTCATCAATTCTTTCTTTTCCAACTTGTGCAAGCCATAATTTAAATGGTTCTGCTTTCTTTGATGGGATTGATTGGACTAATCTTAAAATTTGTTCTGTATTCATTACATCTGTATCTCTTAATTTCCCATCATATGCTTTCATTTTCAACTGGTTAGTATTACTAACCAGTTCACTTCCTTCTTGATTTAGCTTATTTTTAAGCCATTTCCAATAATTTCTCGATTTTTGATAATCATTATCAGTAAGAATACCAACTACATCTACCACTGAAAAATACCAGTTTTCCTCATCTTCATTCCATGCCACTCTAATATTTTTATCTTCAAATAATTTAATACTATTATTTTGTTCCATTTCTTACCTCTTTTCTAACTTTCATTATTTAAAACTTTTGAATAGTAAAAGTTTATCTTTATCTTCTATATTTATATCACATCTCAAACATATTTTCAATAGTTTTACGAATTTTTGTTCTTTTGTTTTTTACATAAAAAGAACATACTCTTATATGTCCTTCTTAATTTATTTTTCTTTAATATTTCGCTTTTATCTTTCTAATCATGTTTTCTTTTCCATCACTTTCTAACAATAAGCTACCATCTTCATCTGTTCTATAAATGGCTGTATTTATACTTTTAAATCTATTCAATACTTCTGTACTTGGATGATGATATTTATTATTTAACCCAACTGAAATAATTGCAATTTCTGGTCTTATTTGATTTAAAAATCTTTCTGTACTACTTGTATTTGAACCATGATGTCCTACTTTTAAAACATTTACTTTATTCCAATCTCTTGAATTTTCTACTTCTTTTTCGCTATCTCCCATAAACAAATAACTTTGTTCTAAATAATTCATTTGTATTACTATTGATGAATTGTTCAAATCTTTTGCATCATTATCAATAGACATTACTTCACAATCTGCTAATCCATTTTTGAATTTTCTTCCTACTTCTGGTACTTCATAATTTAGGTTCTTTCTTTCCATTGCATCTAAAAATTCTTCTACTTGTTTATCTGTATTTATTGTATCTGGCATATAAACTGTTCCAATATCAAAATTATCTATAATATCATCTAATCCACCAATGTGATCTGCATGTAAATGAGTCGCTATCACTGTGTCGATTTTAGAAATTTTTTGAGATTTCATGTATTTTACTAAGTCATCTCCAGCCGAGTCATTGCCTGCATCAATTAATGTAGTTTTTCCATTATTCATTATTAATGTACTATCTGCTTGCCCTACATCAAAATAAATAATCTGTAATTTTGATTCATCAACTATATACTCAAGATTTTTATCTGTTATATTTGAAATTAGTACTAATAATACAATTAATAATGTCAAAATACTTATGCTAGCAATTCTCTTTAATATTTGATTTCGTTTATCTCTCTCCATTTGTTTCTCCTTTTTTCATTATTATATTGTATTATTTTGCTTTTTTCAATCTAAATTAGATCTTTTTACATTTTTTTACATAAACATTGAAAAATATTAGTTTTGCATGTATAATTACTTTAATATTTTACATTGAAAGGAGGTTCCTCAATATGAATTTGGATTTATTCAATAATCTAGGTAAAAATATATCTTCAAATAGTTCTAATAATTTTATAGACAATTTTATAAACGAACTAAAGAACTTTTTAGATAAAAATTCTAACTCTCTATATACTCTTGACCGTTTTGAAGGTGATTTTGCTATTTTAGAAAATAGAAATACAAAGAAAATGACAGACATTCCTATTTCTAATATTCCGTCTAATGCAAAAGAAGGTGATATTCTAAAACTTTCTAATGGTTCTTATGTTATTGATTATAAAGAAACTAACATTGTTTCTAATAGAATTAGAGATAAGATGGATAATCTAAAAAAACTTAAATAATTTTTTATCTATTATTTAAAAGAGCATATTTTCATATACTCTTCTTAACCTATAATTCCACTTTACAGTTCACATCATAAACATATTTTTCCTTTACCACATAGCCTGTCCTTTTTTGATTCCTTTTTGTAACATAGTCTTTTTTCCTACGTTCCCTTTCAAATGTGAAACTCATATATCCACTTTCTATCAAGCATTTGCTAAATCTATATCTATTCTCTTTCTTGCAACCATGATAGATGTTATGGTTCCTGTTTCCAAATCAGCACATACATCTTGGACATAACCTAGTCTCTTGCCATTATTAATATTAACTACTTCTTTGTGTTTAAAATCTAAACCTTTATCTTGCATTTTTATTCTCCTCTTTTATTTTCTTTTTATACTATATTCATTTTTTATGCTATTATTTCCTATTTCCTATAAAAAGTAAGAATTTAGTTTTTATATTGACTATTAAACGTTTACTTATAAAATCTCTTAATATGACTAATTGCACTTTTTTCTAATCGTGACACTTGTGCCTGTGAAATGCCAATTTCGTCAGCTACCTCCATTTGTGTTCTGCCATCAAAAAACCTTTTCATTACTATCATTCTTTCTTTTTCATTTAACTTTTGTAATGCCCCTTCAATTGCCATTCTTTCTGTCCACATTTCATCTGTATTCTTACTATCTTTTACTTGATCCATTATATAAATACTTTCTGCTCCATCATTATACACTGGTTCTTGTAACGAAACTGGATCTTGAATTGCATCAAAGCTAAATGCAATTTCTTCTTTTTCTACCCCTAATTCTTTTGCAATATCATCTATTTTAGGTTCTTTTCCATGTTCTTTTGTATATCTTTCTTTAAATTGAATTGCTTTATATGCTAAATCTCTTACTGATCTACTAACTCTGATACTATTATTATCTCTTAAATATCTTTTTACTTCTCCTATTATCATTGGCACAGCATATGTGCTAAATTGCACATTTTGACTTAAATCGAAGTTATCAATTGCTTTAATCAGCCCCACACATCCTACTTGAAATAAATCATCTGCTGCTTCTCCTCTTCCATAAAACCTTTGTATTACGCTTAATACTAATCTTAAATTCCCATTAATAAATATTGTTCTTGCTTCTTCATCTCCTGCTTTTATTTTTACAAATAGTTCTTCTTTTTCTTGTTTACTAAGTAAGGGTAATTTGGATGTGTTTACTCCACATATTTCTACTTTGTTGTTTAACAAAAGAAAAACCTCCTTTGAATTTACTTATTTTAAGTATTTCCAAATTTGGTTTTTTTATGCTTTTATTTTTATCCTATTTTACTAGCAATTTCTTTTTTCATTTTACCAATTATTCTTTTTTCTAACCTAGATATGTAACTTTGTGATATTCCGCAATTCGTCTGCTACTTCTTTTTGCGTCTTTTCTTTTCCTGTCTGAAAACCAAATCTCATTTCCATAATATTTTTTTCTCTATCATTTAATTTACTAATGGATGCATGTAAAAGAGATTTATCAACCTCATCTTCTAGATTTCTTGAAGTAATATCTGGTTCTGTTCCTAAAATATCAGAAAGAAGCAATTCATTTCCATCTCCATCTTTATTTAATGGTTCATCAATGGAAACTTCTCCTTTTATTTTATTATTTTTTCTTAAATACATTAGTATTTCATTTTCGATACATCTGGAGGCATAGGTAGCTAGTTTAATTTTTTTATCGGAATTGAAAGTATTAACCCCTTTCATTAATCCAATTGTTCCAATGGATATTAAATCTTCTATACCAATACCAGTATTTTCAAATTTTTTGGCAATATAAACTACCAATCTTAAGTTTCTTTCTACTAATTTTTGTCGAACTTCTAAGTTGTCTTCCCTTCCTAACTGTTCAATCAGTTTTGCTTCCTCTTCTGGTGGTAATGGAGGAGGAAGAGTTTGGCTTCCCGCAATATAAAATATCGGTAAATATTCTATTTCTTCTTTTTCATTGATATATTTTGCACAAATTGTATTAATTCCATTTTTTACAAATTCAAAAATATTCATTTTTATCACTCCTTTCAACATCACAATAATTCTATTCCCATTAAGGCTCTGTATTCTCCCCTCTTCGTTAATGATTTATTATACATTCCTAAGATAACATCATTTCTTTTTTCCTCTTTATTCTCTGCTTTTATTTTGACATATTCTGCTTTGATTCCTAGTAACATTCCATTTTGTTTTCCTAAAGATGAAAATGGGATAAATCTTAGCCTTGTCATATAATTCTCTTTTATTTCTTGTGGTATATTTTTAAATTCACCTCCTAACAATTCATCTAAATGATTTAAAATCTCTTTTGGCATACAATCATACAAAAGTGTATGTTCTACTACAATTACAGGCGTATTGGTTATTGGCTCCTTGAGTAAATTTCCTGTATCTATCATTGCTGTTGTTTTTATTATTTTTTCATTTAATTGCATTTCTACTTTACAAAACATATCTTTTTTGGTAATTTTAGATTTAACAACTGTAAATGCTGTCATAATAATGACAAAAGCTATAACAGCACCTAATATGATTGTTTTTAATGGATATGTTCCCAAAAACAATCCATTTTTCATTAATATATCTTGTGGTCTTACTATATAAATGAGAGCAAATGCTGCCCCTCCAAATACAAAAGAAGTTAAGTAAAATATTAATATGTCTTTCCACAATTTTTTAATATTTTGTGGATTAAAAGCTATATATATTATTACAATTGATAGTATTATTTTTAGAATTATGCTAGAATAAATTTCTAAAATAGACCAATACGATATAACTGAATAAATTGCCCCTAATAAACTAGCTAAAAAAAGCCTTGTTGTTTTCATTTTTTCTTTTAAAATCAATCCAGTTGCTAATAATATAATAAAATTCATGATTACGTTTTCTATTAATACAATATCAATATAAATAGTCATACCATCACCTGTATGATTATTATAGTCTTTTCTCTTTGAAAAAGCTGTCTTTTCTTATTGGCGAAAAAAAGAAATAATCGAAAAATTTCGATTATTTCTTTTCATATCGCAAAGGAAACGTCCTCAATCGACATTACATATTTTTATTTTTATTTTTTCTTAGGAAAGAAGGTATATCTAAATCGTTTTGTGATGAACTAGTATCTGTGTTAACTGGTATAGAATTTATTTTCTTTTCCCATGTCTTTGATACTATATTGTCTACTCCTATACTTGAAATTGATTCATTTTTTTCAAATCCTGTTGCAATAACTGTAATTTGAATTTCATCTGTCATATTGGCGTCTGTTACTGTACCAAATATAATATTTGCTTCAGGGTCTACACTACGTTGTACAAGTTCAGCTGCTGTATTTACTTCATGTAGTCCTAAATCTTCTCCACCTGTGATGTTAATAATAACTCCTTTTGCTCCTTCAATTGATGTTTCTAATAGTGGACTTTGAATCGCTTCTTTTGCTGCATCTTCTGCTCTATTTTCTCCTGATGCTTTTCCAACTCCCATATGTGCCATTCCTTGGTTTAACATGATTGTTTTTACATCAGCAAAGTCTAAGTTTACAAGTCCTGGTATAGCAATTAAGTCAGAAATTCCTTGTACACCCTGTCTTAATATGTCATCTGCCATTTTAAATGCTTCAATAATTGATGTTTTTCTGTCTATAATTTGTAATAACTTATCATTTGGTATAACAACTAAAGTATCTACTTTTCCTTTTAAACTTTCAATTCCTCTTTCTGCTTGTGAAAGTCTTTTCTTTCCTTCAAATGTAAATGGTTTTGTGACAACTCCTATGGTTAAAATACCCATTTCTTTTGCTGTAGAAGCTACAATTGGTGCAGCACCTGTACCAGTTCCTCCTCCCATTCCAGCTGTAACAAATACCATGTCAGATCCTCTTAATATTTCAGCTATTTCAGCTTTGCTTTCTTCTGCTGATTGAGCACCAATATCAGGATTTGCTCCTGCTCCCAATCCTCTTGTTATTTTTTCTCCTATTTGTATTTTTGTGCTTGCTTTTGATGTTTGTAAAGCTTGTCTGTCTGTATTAACGGCAATAAAATCAACACCTTTAATTCCCATATCAATCATTCTATTTACAGCGTTGTTTCCAGCACCTCCAACACCTATCACTTTAATTGTAGCTGTTCCATCCATCATTGCAATATTATTATCATCATTGTAATCCATCATTTGGTTTTCTTCCTCCCTTATTTTTTATATCTATCAGTATACAAAGCAACTTAGATATTACCTTGTATAAGCTATCCGTAATTTATTGATTGGTTTAAACGGTTAACTTAAAATTAATAACTGAATCTAAGAATAAAAAAACTCTTTTATTCTTTCTATTATGGTTTTTAAAAAATTCTCATCATTTTGTGTATCAATACTACTTGATACTGTTTTGGCAAAAGGTCTTGCTGCTATATATCTTACTAAGGCATAACTTGTTCGGTAGTTTGCTTTTACTGTACTAACCGCTCTTCCTGTTGATATTTTAACAGGAATATTTAAATTTATCTTTCCTGCTACATCACTTTTGTTGATATTGATAATTCCTTGGCCTGTTAAAATGACATTGTTAATTTTTTGCTTGATTCCTTGATTGGTTATGTCTTTATTGACAATTGAGAATATTTCTTCAATTCTTGCTTCTATAATTTCAATTAGTTCAGAACTTTTTATAATTCTGTTTTTATTATCGTCTTTTGATGTGTTTAATATAATATCATTATCATTATCAATAAAAGATTTTAATGCTAATCCATATTGTCTTTTTAATTTATCCGCTTCCTCTTCTGATATATTTAATACTAAAGCAATATCATTTGTAATATTGTCTCCTCCTAAAGCAATTGAATTCGTATATACAAAAGTAGAACCTTCAAATACACCAATGTCTACATTTCCTGCTCCTATGTCTAGCAGCATTACATTGTCATGTAGTTCATTTTTGTCTAAAATTAAATTCCTCTCTGCTAATGTAATTGGAACAATTCCATCTATTTCTAATCCTGCTTTTCGGAATACACTATTTAACTGTCTTACAAAGTCTTTATCTGCTAAAATAACTTGTGCACTTATGGTAAAATTAGAACTTAAATTTCCTACTGGGTCTGTAACAATTGTTCCATTTTCTAATGTTATTTTGTCTGGTACAATATCAATTAGTGTTTTGTTGTCTGGAATTTCAATATCTTTTACCTGCATAATTGCATTTTGTACATCTCTTACAGATATTCCTGCATATTTATCTTTGACTTCTTTGGTGATACTATTTTGTACAATGGTTATATATTTACCTTGTATGGTTACATAGGCTGAGTTTATTTTTAGATTTGTTTCTTCTTCTGCATCTTTTATGGTTTTTGCAATACTTAAACTGATATCTTCTTCGTTTATTATTTTCCCTTTCTTTAGTCCACTACATTTATATGAGGTATTACATATGATTTCAATTTGTCCAAAGTTATTGACTTCTCCAACCACAGTACAAACCTTGCTTGTCCCTATGTCTATACCTACAATGATATCTCCTATTGCCAAGTTAATTCCTCCATTTTTCAGTATAATTTTTCTAATTGTATATATATTACATTTTTAGACAAATGTCAATAGAATTTGTTATATTTTCGTAATATTTTTGTAACACTTTTGTAACAAATTGTTAAAAGCCTAAACTATCCTATTTGTATTGTTTATCCCATGATATTTTAAGTGTATAGCATTGGCTAAACATTAACTAATTCTTGTCTTTACCTTGCTCATTGTTTATGAATCGATTTGACCATTTATCTACATAGTATCTTCTTATGATAGCTAAATTCGTAAACATTCTTCCTACAAAAACTACAATTGCTGCTAAATAAATATCTACATCTAATTTTTGCCCTAAAATTGTCAATAAAATAGATAATATAGCATTTCCAAAGAAACCAGTTATAAATATTTTTAAATCGAAATTCTTTTTAATTACTGAAGTAATGCCTCCAAATACTGAATCTAATGCTGCAATAATCGCAATTGCTAAATAACTTGAATAAGTATAAGAAACCATAGGTGCATTTATTCCTAATATGGCTCCTAAAATACATCCTATTAAAATTGCTATTCCTATCATTTTTAATCATCCTCTCTTTCTATTCCATATATTTTGTTTTTATCTCATCCTTATATTTTGTTATTTTTAGTTTGTTAATCTTTTCAATTAGCACATCATGTCCTATCTTGTTTAATTCATCTACATAACCACCATTTCCAAGTAATGCACTTTCTAAATACGTTTGGTTTCCTATTGCTTTAATCACATAAGGTGCTAAAATTCTTTGTCCATTCACTTTTACAAATGTCTCATTGATGGTAACAACATCTGACATATTAATAATTCTTTCCTCATTAATAGAAATAGCTTCTGCTCCTGCTAACTTTAATGCATTTATAATGACTAATAAATCATCTGCATTCATTTTGCTAATTTCTTCATTTCTGTTTTCTCTTAAAATAACTTCTATTCCTTCCCCTTCTACATCTGTTTTTCCTAATGTCATATTGACTTGTTCTAATTCCATGTCTACTAATTTTCCTGTTTCTTCATTGGATTGTTTTGTTTTTTTATACTCTTCAATTTTTCCTTTTGTTTCTTGGTATTTAGCTTCTGTTTCTTCATATTTTGCTCTCCAATTGGCAAGCTCTGTTCGAAGTTCTGTTTCTCTCATATTTTCAATGGCTGTAATATCGGTTTGATTTACTATTTTAAATTGCATTGTCATGACAAATGCTAATGCAAAACAAGCAATTGCAATTGTAATTGTGATGGTTAGCTTTCCTTTTTTTATATTCGCTTTCATCTGTACCTCCTATCTTTTCTATTTTGAATTTTGTGCATATTTATAAGTAATAACTCCTGTATATTTGGGAATTGTTATATTATTTGATTTCTTTAAATCAACTCCTACTGTTGCTTTTTTTAAAATTTCTAAGTAACCACCTGGTCTTGATAAAGCTGCTAGTTGTTCTGGCAATCCTATTGCTTTTATTACAAATGGTGCACCAACTTTTTCTCCATTAATTTCTATAATATTTCCTCCACATGTGATACTACTTGTTGGTACTAATCTTTGTTCATTAATAGAGATAGCTTCTGCTCCTGCATTTTTTAATTCATTGATAACACTTAAAACATCTGCATCATGGACTAACAAATCACTTATATTTAATGCTGTATTGGTGTCTTTTTTACTGTCACTTAATGTCACAATAACACCTGCTCCAGTTACTTCTGTCATTCCAATCATTTTATTTCCTTTTTTGATTGCTTCTTCTTTTTGTTCTAAATCGCTGTTATTTTCAGTTGAACTTTGTCTTTCTTTTTCTAGCTCTTTTTCTGCCTTTTCTAATTCTTTATATTTGTTATCATATTTTTCTTTATACTTTAAAACTTCATTTCTTAATTCATCATTTTTCTCACTACTTTGTCCTACAATTGAATTTGAACCTTTTACTGTCTTCCATTGTATAACAATTCCTAATGTTAGGGCAAAACACATTATGCCCAGAACTATACTTATCATTTTTTTATTCTTCATGCTTTTTCCTCTTTTCTTTATACATTTAAACTTTCTCGAAAGAAAATTTTAAATTTATTATTTAAATCTCCATTCACTAATATGTCCCCAGATTTCCCTTTCTCCTCTTCTATAATAGAATTAACATATAACATTTTATTACTTAAATTACTATTGTCTCCTATATGTACTTTCTTTTTCTCTTCTTCTAGATATAAACTATATTCATTTTTATCACTTATGTCAATACTTGTAACTTTTTTGTCTAAATCATATTCTTTGGCTATATTCATAATCTTTATAATATCTTCTAATTTTTCCAAGTCTTCATTACTCAAGCGTTTTCCTACTATTACTTGCTCTTCTGCTGTTTCAATTCCTTGAATAATTGGTTTTTTCTTATGATTTTCTGCTATTTCTAAAATATACCCCTGATTATTGATATAAGCATATTTTCCCAAAAAGTCTACACTATAATTGTGTATTCTTTCTTCTACTTCTATTTGTACCTTGTTTGGTATGTTTCTATGTATTTTTACCTTCTCGATATAAGCGTTCTGTTTTATTTTCTCTTCAGACTTTCTACTACTATAACGAAATATGTTCTCTTCTAACTTTATTTCTGATAAACTTACAATTGTTTCTTCACTTACTTGTTGATTGTTTAATACTTGTATTTCTTTTATATTGAAAATGGGAGAAACCATTGCAAATGTAATTCCTCCTACTATAATTGCTATTATTAGAAATGTTTTTAGGAGAATTTTTATCTTCTTATTTCTTCTTTTTCTTTTTTTCTCTTGTTGGGTTAACTTTTTTTTCTTTTCTGCTTCTTGTTTTATCTTATTTTGATTGGTCATTTGTATGACTGTTTCTGTGTCTATATCAAAGTCTTCCTTTTTTGTTTTCATTTCTTTTATTCTTTTTTCTCTTTCCTTTGCTTTTTTTCTTTTCATCCTATCTTCAATATCTTCTTTTGATGCTTGTCCTTGTTGCATATAATATAAATTCATGTTTCCTTTTCTTCTCTTCCTAGACATTTTCGCTTCTCTCCTTATTCTATTTTCTATACTGAAACAATACTGCTAACTTAATCTTGCAAAGTTATCCTATCTTACTTAAGTTGACAGTATTGTTTCATTCCCTATCCTTTTATAAGTTGAATATCTGTACCTAAACTTCTTAATTTCTGATCTAATTTATCATAACCTCTTAAAATGTATTCTATATTTTCTATTCTTGTATCTCCTTTTGCTGCAATTCCAGCCATTACTAATGCTGCTCCTCCTCTTAAGTCAGTTGCTTTTACCGTTGCTCCATAAAGCTTTCTTACTCCTTTTATGACTGCTGTTTTTCCTTCTATTGTTATTTTAGCTCCCATTCGAATCAATTCTTGTGTATATTTATATCGATTCTCAAATAAGTTTTCTACAATCATAGAAGTTCCCTTGGCTGTTGTTAATGCAGTTGCAAATATGGATTGCATATCAGTTGGAAATCCTGGATATGGCATGGTTTTTATATCTACTGCTTTTAGTCTTTTTGGTGCTTGCATTTCTATTTCATTTTTTTGTATATCAAATTTACAGCCTGCCTCTTCTAATTTATAAAGCACTGGTGTAATATGATTGGATTGAATTCCTTTTACTTTGATATTTCCCCCTGTCATTGCCGCCATGCATAAAAATGTTCCTGTTTCTATCCTGTCTGGCATAATGTTATAACTAACATCTTTTAGTTTCTTTACTCCTTCAATTTCAATGATATCTGTCCCAGCACCTTTGATTTTGGCACCCATTTTGTTTAGAAGATTTTGTAAGTCTACTATTTCTGGCTCTCTTGCACTATTGGTTATTGTTGTTTTTCCGTGATGCTAAACATGCTGCTAATATGGCATTTTCTGTTGCTCCTACACTTGGAAAATCTAAGTCTATTTTTTCTCCTTTTATTTTATCACAATTACAAGTAATATTTCCATAGTTTTTGTTAATATTTATCCCTAATTTTTCAAATGCTTTTAAGTGTAAATCAATTGGTCTTGTTCCAATATCACACCCTCCTGTTTGTGATAGTTTGTGGGTACATGATTTTTAAGTGGAATGCTAGCCCTCCATTTTCATAGAGTTCTTGGTACATTTCATCTGTCAAGTTGTATTCTTGTTTGATGTCTTCGGTTATTTCGTGTTGGTCAAATACTACGATTTTATCAAATAGTCTTGATAATTCTTCTTTGGTTAATCCATTTTTCTTGATATCATCGATTGCTTTAAATATTAAATCTTCTTTATCTTCTAATTTATTTAAAGTATTAAATTTTGTTTGTATTTCCTCTAATTTTTCTTTTTCGTTTTTTATTTTTTTTTCTAATTCTTTCTTTTTATCTTTGTATATAAATTCAGGAATCAAGTCATTTAGTTTATCTTCATAAACTTGTTTAAATTGTTTTTCTAATTTTTCTAAAGCTTGTTTTGATTTATTTAATTCTTTTTCTAATGTTGCTTTATTGGTATTAATTGCTTTTACATTATCCATAACAAAACTTTTAAATTCTGGGTTACTCACTAAATTAACTATATAGGCATTTACGATTTGGTCTAAGTATTCAATTCTTATTCTGTGTGGTTTACAACCGTAATCTGGTCTTATATCTTTTATTGTCCCTTCATTACTATATTTTTTACACAAGTAACTATCTGGTCTTTTTCTATTGCCTGATGTCCCCTTTCTTTTATACATGGCTGTTCCACATCTTCCACAATATAAAAGTCCTGAATACAAGTTATTTTCTACATCTACAAATTTAAAGCCATTATTATATTTGTCACTTTCTTTTTTCCTTTTCTTTCTAATTTTTTGTACTTTTTCAAATAGTTCTTTTTCAATAATTGGTTCGTGATGATTTTCTATGATAGTCCATTCTTGCTTTGATTTTACTCTAGTTTTCTTTGATTTAAAGCTTAACTTTTCTGTATGCCCTCCAACATAATCTCCAATATATCTTCTGTCATCTAAAATTCTAACGATGTGTTGAGCTTTCCAATTTGCAGTTTGTTTTGCATTTGCAAATCCTCTTGATTGTGATGGCGTTGGAATTTCTTTCTTATTCAAGTATGTTGCTATTTTTTGATACCCCCAATCTTTGGAATATAGTTCAAATATTTCTCGTACGACTGGAGCTGTTTCTTCATTTATAACTAATTGTTTTCCATCTTTGTTATATCCATAAATTGCTTTAACAAGTAAGTCTCCTTCTTCTATTTTGTGCCTCAAATTTCTTCTTATATTTTTACTGTCATCTCTTGCTCTTCTTTCATTAAACCATGCATATAATCCAAACATTTCCTCATTGTATTGCTCATCTTCAAATATTATTTCTACACCTTGCTCTTCTAGGTATTCTACAAATTCTAATGCTTCTCTTTGATTTCTTCCAAGTCTTGCAGAGTTTTTGAAAACGATTACATCTATTTGCTTTTTTTGTGCTCTATCTCTAATATCATCAAATCTACTAAAGTCAGTTCCACTTTTGTCATCGTCCATTATAATATCTACTATATTTGTATATCCATGACTTTTACAGTATTTTACTAGCAAATCTCTTTGTGTTTCTATTCTCTCGTAGTTTTCTCCATAGTCATCTCTACTTTCTCTACAATATATTATTACTCTTTTTTCTTCGTTAGATTTTTTCATAGATTACCCCCATCTTCTCAATGTATCAATAACATTTTATTTTGTTTAATATTCTATTGTTGCTATTATACGTTAAAAGTTCTAAAATTTCAAGGCTCTACTTAAAATTTTAGAACTTTTATTTTTACTATTTACTTTTGTCTAATTTTTTGTTATTATTCTATTGAACTACTGAAAGTACGAATGTGCCATAGGTGGTGTTTTTTTATGCAACTTTTTCTTTATAGTTTACAATAGTAACTTCTGTTGCTAACTGCTTTAATTGATTTACAATTTTTTCAATATTCTCTGCTGTTTCATCATCAAAGTATTGTTCTCCACATTGAGTACATACCTTTGCAGGAACACCTTTAATAATAATAATTGTATTATCTAAATCAACTACATAATTTACTTTCTTTTCTTCTAAATTTCCTTTACACATAAAACAATTCATTATTTTTCCCTCCTTGTTTTCATATCTTCTTCCCATTTCTCTGTATTTGGATAATATGCAGTTATCATATGAACGGTATCTTCACTCATTCCACATACTATGTGTAATATTTTATTGTTTATATTATATCCTAATATTAAGCAACTTGGATATGGATAATCATCATAATAATATTCAATTATTTTTCCATTATTTACTGCTGTTTTTACATCAGATATTAATATATCTCTTTGATTTAATCGATTTAAACAATGCTTTGTCCAATCTATTTTTCTTTTTGCTATATATTCTTTTATAATTTCAATATTTAATAAGTTTTCGTTCAATTTTTTCTCCTCCTCATTTATTTTAGCATAAAATAGCTAATTTATGCAATTCTTTTTACAATTTTTTCTTGTGTTTTTTATTTATATTTTTCTTGTATTCTATCTGAAATAATATCGGTGAATACCTGTTTATAATCTTCTGTTTCACCAATATTTGACTTTGGACATATAAATACTGCAAATGGTAATTTGTCTTTTGCTTTTTTATTAGCATTTGTATCTTTCTTGTTCTGCTTTTCCAGTGTATTCACCTCCACTTCCATTTATAAATTATATTGCTTTATTCTTTGTCCTTATTACTAAAAGCTACAAGTGGATTTAATCCCATATGAGATTTGCCCTCATTCCTCTTTTTAGAGAATCGCCCCTTCACATCACGTTAGCCAGACAAAAGTTTCATTATCTGTACTTGTAGTTGCTATTCAATTTTCAATGTGCTATACTGTTATAGAAAATAATTATTTACGCGTTCTATTTTCTACTTGTGATTTTTATTATAAGAGCCTTAAAAAATGTTGTAAATACATTTTTGCAAGTCTATAGATAAATTAAAAATTGAAATAGCTATATTCTATTTTTTAAAATGGAGGAAACATTGATATGATAACTAATTTCACGCTTAAGAATAATAAAATTGTAATAAAAAATGATTGGAGAGTTTTTTGGTGCCACTCATGATTTTGAATATAATATTGGGGATAAATTATATAAATTTGCAATAATGAGTTATGAAGATTTTGATAAATTGAAAACAATATATACCCAATTAATAGAACTTGTATGTACTGCCAAAGAATCAAATACCATGGATGAAAAATTGGATTGTTTCTTTAAAATGTTTCAAATAGTTAGAGCGTGTTTAGAATTTTCGCCATATACTCATTTTTATACACAAGTCTTAATAGATATAATTGTGAAAACATATAATTCTAAAGTATTTAGAACTGACCTATTATTTAAATCTCAAATTGGCGTTTTTATTGAAAATCCAAAATACTATGCGAAAGAACTTTATGAGGAAATACAAGAAAATCCTTATACAATAGAACTTATCCTTCATGAATTTACTTATAACATTGAAAAAGTATCAACTAAAAAAAATAATGAATATATAAAATACTTTGAAACTATAAGAGACTTACTAATAGAAAATCTTATGAAGAAAAAGACTGATTTAAAAAAGAGATTAGAATTGATAAGTAAATATTCTAATAACTCTATTGTAAGAAATTTAAGTACAGAAGAAAGAATATATTTATATGAGGCAAAAAGAGTTTTTGACATTCACTATCTTAATACTAATCCAGCACATGCAATTTTTTTAGATACTAAATTTAAAACAAAATATGTATGTGATAAAGGATTATCACTACAAGAAAGAAGATTAGATGTAGAGGATGTAGTTAAATTAATAAAAGAAAAGCAGATAGCAGTAGAAGAAGTCTATGAATTGGAAAATACTGAAGAACAAATTAGATTTGAGTTATTTAAAGTAATTCAAAATAATTTTACTATCAATAAATGTGAAAATTGTGCAAAATTATTTATTCCTGTAACCAGTAGTAAAAATCCAAATCAAAAAGGAAGAAATGACCAAAAATATTGCAATAACTTATATTTAGATACTGGAAAAACTTGTAAAGAAATTGGAGCATTAAATAAACAAAAAGAAAAAGTTCAAAATAGTTCAATTTTAAAGGAATACAACAGAGAATATAAAAGAATGCATGGTTTACACTATAATCATACGAAAGAATTTAAAGAAAAACAATTCAAAGAATGGTCTGAAAAAGCTAGAGAATTAAGCGATACTTATACTAATGAACAAATAGAAGATTTTAAAATAGAATTGAAGAAATTAAGTGATTTGTATTGGAAATAGAAAAGTATACATATATTCAATTTTTCAATTTACTAATACATATACTTTTATAATTCATATTTACTTAAAATTACTTTTAAGAAGGAATAGACTTCCTTTAATATCTAATACCTATACTGTATATATTCCATAAAATATATAATCTGACTTAATATTAGAGCGTGGCACGAAAACCAGTGTTGTTATACTTGTTATTAGGATTGTTGTAATTGCGATAGTCGGCAGGATAATTGTTTCCATTATTGTTGTAATTGCCACCACGGATAACACGATACGAATGCCTTTTTAAAATCTATCCCTCTATATAAAACATACTCTTTCTTAAATTATAAGAATTTGCATGTTTAACATAGCCTAGCCAACCTGCTATACTTCTTTGTATTTCAGGTAATGTTATTTTGCCTTCTTTTAATTGTCTTGTATATCTTTTTAATTTTCTCTTCATTCTACATTTACTTGTATGCCTTATTTTTAGTCTTTTCTCATTGATTTTATAACCACAAAAATTAACCCCTTGTATATCTTTGAAAATTCTTGTTTTTGAGTTTAAAGTTAATTTTAAATTTTCTTTTAAAAATTTAGTTATATTATTTAAGCTATCTTTTGCAATTTCTTTATTTTCGCACATTATAACCATATCATCCATATATCTATAATAATATTTGCATTTTAATTTGTGTTTAACATACTGATCTAATTCATTTAAATATATATTAGCAAACATTTGAGATGTATAATTACCTAAAGGAAGTCCTACCATGCCTTCTGTAGATAATAAAATTTCTCTAGTTAACCATAGTAACTTTTTATCCTTCATTTTTCTTTTTAATATTTCCCAAAGTATTCTTTTGTCTATATTTTGAAAATACTTTGTAACATCCATTTTTAATATGTAATAATTCTTCCATTTAGATTTTGCACTTCTCATTGCTTTTTGAACATCTTTAGATGCTTTATGCATTCCTCTTCCTTCTATTCCAGCATATGATGTGCTAATAAATTGTGGTACAAAGTATGGCTTTATAAATTTTTCGACATACCATTGATGTACTACTCTATCCTTATATTCTGATGCCATAATTATTCTTTCTTTTGGCTCATATATTTTAAATTTTGTGTAACCACCATGTTTGTATGTACCATTTTTTAATTGTTTCTCTAATTCTAATAATTCTTGTTCTAGTTTTAACTCAAACAATATTATTTTTTTCTTTTCTCTTTTTCCACATCTTGCTTTTTTATGTGCTTTTAGTAAATTTTCAAACGATACTGAATTATCATATATATTTTTAATTGTTTTAGGCATATTTCTTCACCTCTAGAGATTTAATAAGTCCTCCTAAAATTTTTCCAATTTCAGCTAGTAACTCGTTGCTATGTTTGTATTTCTTTTCATCTATCCATTTTTGATTATACATCATTCTTATACAAATTCTTTGATAATATATATTACTATCAACAATATTATAAATTTGTAGTCTTTTACTTTTATCTATTTTACTTGCTAAAAGAATATTTTTTAGCATTTCATACATACTTGTCTTTACTTCTGTTCCTATACTAAATTTTTCTGTTCTTGGAAGTTTAAGTAATATTGTAAGCATATATTCAATATACTTTTCTATTTTTACTATTATTACCAATCTGTTATCTTTGTTTTTTTCCATCCCATATATCCCCCTTTCAAAAAAAAGAAGAAGAGACTCTGAAATTTCAAAGTTCTCTCCTTCTATCTGTGTTTGGAAACAAATTAGGATAGTTTACAGTGGTCAGTGCTACTTAATATAAAGCGTGGCACGAAAACCAGTGCTGAAACACTAGTAAAGGATTGTAGAAACTGCGACAGCCGGCAGGACAATCGTCCCCATCACCGTCGTAACCGCCACCACGGATAACACGATACGAACTCTTGCTCTGTTCTTGTGTCCATTCATCTACATTACCTGTAAAGTCATAAATGTTGTTAGCACACCATTCCTCACGACTTCCTGTTTTAACTACTTTTTTGGGAGCCCCATTTGTATTCCAATAGTTACCCCATTTTGTAGAATCCTTTGCGATTTCATCAAGAGTTTTCGCTTTTGTCTCAATTACCCATTCTTCTCGTGTGTCATATTCAGCTCCATACATTAAATGACTTGTAATTGTTTCGCTTTTGAATATGATGGATCCAATCTTATGCATAGTTGGATAATCAATATTTGTCCAAGGAGCTGCACCTTTTATAGACCTTGGCTTTCCAGTTTCTTCATCTTGCGAAATATCATAACGAGTACTATAATATCCATCGTACTTATCGACACTTTCCTTCTGCAAAGCAAGTTCGCCAGTCAATGGTTCATGATATTCGCTTTCAGAAAATTCCTCATTCCGAAAATTTCTTCTTCCAAATTTCTCGGTAAACGAAACGCCATCTAGTGTACCATTAGCTTCTAGTAAATTTGCTGGTGTCCATACGAGCTGGTCATATGTTCTCTGCAAGGTTTCAACCTCATCTGGGTTTGTCCAGTCAATATCATATACCTTTTCTTTTGGAATGCAATAAATGACCACACTCACATCTTTACCCCAAATAGTGTTTTCCTTACTTACTCCAGATACTGTCCATCCAGATGGAACTACAGCCTGATTGCCGTCATTATCTGTATAAACAGATAATACTTCTGCATATTTCCCAGCTGATACAGTTGGAAGTTCCGAAATAACATTTTTTGAAGTAATAGATAACTGCTTACAAGCTTTGACAATTAACTCTCCACTTGTTCCCTCTGAGACTTTAAAGGTTATACCTTTTTCTGCCTCAAACACAAATTTTTCATACCGTCTCATAGTTTATACCTCCTTAAGTGATAATTTTATAACGGTTTCAACATGGCTATTGCCATTATGTTAATAATACCATATTTTCTTGCATTTTGCAAATTTTGTAAACTTTGAATTTATT
>CAPBNZ010000018.1:0-9784 GCA_948585895.1 uncultured Clostridia bacterium
CTTGTAACATCATTTCTGCGATTTTAGAATTACTTTTATCCTCCATAGTATTAAATTCAACGCTCATCCATCCCATTGCTTTTTGCATAGGATTTAATTCCTTTGGAAAATCATCATATTTTGATAATTCATTATTTACTTTATTTAAAATATCATTATATTTATCATATTGAAATTTCAAATCTTTTTTCAAATTATCATCTTGTATTTTTTCAGAAACATTAGAAATAGAATCCATTCCCATTTTGATGCCCTGATTAATTTGATTTAAAATGTATCCTGGACTATCCATGACAATTCCTCCTTTCATCTTTTTTAATATAACCTATAAAAAGAAAAATATTCTATTTTGAATAAAATAAGAGGAAGATGGATAAAATGCATATAAAATAAAGAAAAGGAGATTTGAATATGGAAAACATAATAAAAGACTTAAATACTTTTTTATCAGATTTAAATGTATTTTATCGCAAGTTACAAAATTATCATTGGAATATTACAGGAAAGCATTTTTTTGTCATTCATAGTAAGTTAGAGGAATACTATGATAAAATAAATGAGCAAATTGATGAGATAGCAGAACATATTTTAATGAAGAATGGAGAACCTTTAGGAAGTATGAAAGATTATTTGGAAAATACTTCTATTCAAGAAGCTAAAAATGAGAAGGTAAAAGATAATGTAGTTTTTGAGTCAATCATAAAGGATTATAGTATGTTACTTCAAGAAGTAACTAGTATAAAAAAGAAAGCAGATGAACAAGTAGATTATTTAACTTCTAGTTTAATGGATAATTATATTTTAGATTATACTAAAACAATATGGATGTTAAAACAAACAATGAGTGAATAAAATAAAAAAAAATGCACATAACAATAAAAAGGAGTGTGCATTTTTTATGGATAAACAAATAAAAAAAGAGGAAAAAGAGAAACAAGTAGAATGTGGAGTGGCAGAGGTAGGAGAAGATGCTACAAAATATGGAGAATTCATATCTTCTTATTTTGCATGGGTATCCTTACCAGAACAAAAAGAAAGAGTGGATGAACTACAAAATATAACAAAAAACAAAAAGAAATAACAAAAAAGAGAGAAAAAGTAAGAAAATAAAACATAGAAGGTCAGAAAAAGTCAAAAAAGGCTTTTGAAAAAATAAATAAGAAGAGTATAATATAAATTATAAGTCAAAGAAAGTCAAAGACAAAGATAGGGGGATAAAAATGAGAGTATCCGATATAATTGAAGAATTTATAAAAGAGCTATTTAATCAAGCAGATAGTATCGAAATACAAAGAAATGAATTAGCAGAGCAATTTAACTGTGTACCATCGCAAATTAACTATGTCATAGCAACTAGATTTAAGCCATCACAAGGGTATTATGTGGAAAGTAGAAGAGGAGGTGGAGGTCATATTACAATAAAGAAAGTGAACAACACAAAATCTGATTACATCATGCATATTATAAATAATATAGGAAGTGAGATAACATCAAATGAAGTGGATATATTGATTAGTGACTTTCTTGGCTATAGTATAATAGAAGCAAAAGAAGCAAAATTATTAAAAGTAGCAACCAGTGATAATGTCTTACAACTAGATAAAGAGAGCAAAGATAAAGTAAGAGCTAGAATCTTTAAAAATATGCTATTAAATTTAGAATGATTTTTGGGACGGAGGAAAAAATCATTTTAATTAGACAAAAAATTAATAGGATGATTTTAGGGAGGAGAGAGGAAAATGATTTTTTCCTCCGTCCCAAAAATCATTAGAGGAGGAATTGAAAATGATGTGTGATAATTGTGGAAAAAGAGAAGCCAATGTAAGGTATTCAGAGAATATTAATGGAAGAAGGAAAGAATTAAAGCTATGTGAAGAATGTAGCAAAAAATTAGGAATAACTAATATGGATTTTAGTATGCCAATTGATTTTTCTAGTTTTTTTGGAGGGTTTATCGAAGACTTTACAACACCAGAATTTATGCCATTATTAAATGAAATTAAAACATTAAAGTGTAATCAATGTGGGTATACTTTTGATGATATAGCAGATACAGGAAAATTAGGATGTGGAAACTGTTATGCGGTGTTTGAAGAAAGATTAGATTCAATCATTAAAAGAATACAAGGAGCAAATCATCATATAGGAAGAGTAGGAAAAGTTATTGATAGTAAAATTGAAGAAAAAATATCTAGCAAATTCAGTAATAAAAAAGAGAATAAGAAAGAAGATAAATTAGAAAAATTGCAAGAAGATTTAAAACAGGCTATTAAAGAAGAGAAATATGAAGAGGCAGCTAAAATAAGAGATGAAATCAAAAAAATGGAAAAGGGTATTTAAAAAGGAATCATATAGGAAAAATTATCAAAAAAGATACATTTGTTTAGCATTTTCAGAAAAAGGAGGAAAGAGAATGAATTGGTATTTACAAAGCAATGAAAATTCAGATGTGGTAAAAAGCACAAGGATAAGATTAGCAAGAAATTTGCAGAATGTAAGATTTAATTTAAACCAAAAAGAAGAGATAGAAGTTTTAGAAAATAAAATAAAAGAGGGATTATACAATATTGGTTATGGTTTAAAGTTTTTTAAATTGAAAGACATGGACGATATAACAAAAATGAGTTTAGTAGAAAAAAATCTGATTAGTCCAAGCTTTGTTTTGCATAAAAATGAAACAGGTAGTATTTTGATTAATGATGAGGAAAATATTTGCATTATGGTAGGAAATGAAGACCATATAGAAATACAGATATTTAATTGTGGTTTAGATTTGGATAATACACTAAATTTAGCCATTGAGATTGACCAGAAAATAGAAGAAACATTAGGTTATGCCATTCATAAAAAATATGGTTATTTAACAGCATGTCCCAATAATGTAGGAACTGGATTAAGAGCATCTGTAATGGTACATTTACCAGCACTTTCTAAAACCAAAAATACTGAAAAAGTATTAGAGGCAATTAATAGTTTTGGCATTAATATTAGAGGAGTGTATGGGGAAAATACAGAAACCACTGGAGATATGTATCAAATTTCGAATAAACAAACATTAGGAATAACAGAAAAAGAAATCATACAAAATTTACAAGTGATAGTTGAAAAAATTATTAAACAAGAAAGGCAAGCTAGAAAAATTTTAGCAAAAGATGAATTAGCATTAGAGGATATAATATATAGAAGTTATGGTATTCTAAGTAATTGTAGAAAAATTTCTTCAGAGGAGGCTAGAACCCTATTATCTAATATCAAATTAGGAGTAGATTTAGGAATTTTGAAAGAATTATCTGATTTAAAAGTACAAAAATTATATCTTTATACAAAACCAGCTAATTTACAAAAATATGTGGGAGAGCAGTATGAAGCCATAGAAAGGGATATAAAAAGAGCAGAGGTAGTTCAACAAATTATAAAGGAGTGATTTAAAATGACATATAAATTTACAAATAGAGCTAAAAAGGCAATTGAATTAGCCAATGAAGTAGCCATAGAATTAGGACATAATTATGTTGGCACAGAACATATTATTTATGGATTAACAAAAGAAGGAAGTGGAGTAGCTTCTAAAGTGCTAGGAAACCAAGAAATTACACCAGACAGTATTATAGATAAGATGATAGAATTAATTGGACAAGAAGAACCAATTGATGAGACATTAGGATTTACCCCAAGAACGAAAAGAGTAATAGAAAATGCTTTTATTGAGGCAAGAAAACTAGGCTATAATTATATTGGAACAGAACATATATTAATTGGAATTTTAAGAGAAGGAGACTGCATTGCAGCAAGAATTTTATTAGAATTAAATGTCAATATTCCAAGATTATATAATGAAATAATAAAAGTAATAAATGAAGGAGAAGACTTAGCAAGAGACGAAAAGGAAAACCGTTCAGACAGTAAAAAGGGAAGTTATAATCAAACAACAACATTAAATCAATTCGGAGAAGACTTAACCAAAAAGGCAATAGAGGGAAAATTAGATCCAATTATAGGAAGAAAAGAAGAAATTGAAAGAGTTATTCAAATTTTATCAAGAAGAACGAAAAATAATCCTTGTTTAATTGGAGAACCTGGTGTTGGTAAAACAGCTGTTGTAGAAGGTTTAGCACAAAAAATAGTGGCAGGAGATGTTCCTGAAATACTAAAAGACAAAAGAGTAGTCAGTATAGACATATCTGGTATGGTAGCAGGAGCAAAATATAGAGGAGACTTCGAAGAAAGAATAAAAAAAGCATTAGCAGAAGTCAAAAAAGCAGGTGACATTGTTTTATTTATTGATGAAATGCATACTATTGTTGGTGCAGGAGCAGCAGAAGGAGCAATTGATGCTGCTAATATTTTAAAACCATTATTAGCTAGAGGAGAAATTCAATTAGTAGGAGCAACTACTTTAAATGAATATCGAAAATATATTGAAAAAGATGCCGCTTTGGAGAGAAGATTCAGTCCTGTTAATGTGAATGAGCCAAGTGAAAAAGATACCATAAAAATCTTAAAAGGAATTCGAGATAAATATGAAGCACATCATGGTGTTAAAATTACAGATGAAGCTATTCAAGCAGCAGTCATGATGTCAGTACGATATATCAATGATAGATTCTTACCAGACAAAGCAATTGATTTAATTGATGAAGCAGCCTCTAAAGCAAAATTAAAGACATATACCGAACCAGATAGTTTAAAACAACTTGAAGAAGAAATAGAAGAAGCACAAAAAGATAAAGAAGAAGCGGTAAGAATGCAAAAATTTGAAAAAGCAGCAATGCTAAGAGATAAAGAAAAAGAATTAAAACAGCAATATGAAAAAGAGCAAAAGAAGTGGAAAAATAAAAATACCAAGCAAGTTACTAATATAACAGAAGAAAATATTGCAGAAGTTATTAGTAATTGGACAGGAATACCAGCAAGTAAAATAACAGAAGATGAAAATGTAAAATTAAAAAATCTGGAAGAAAATCTTCATGAAAGAGTAATTGGCCAAAATGAAGCGATACAAGCAGTGGCAAAGGCCATTCGTAGAGGAAGAGTAGGGCTAAAAGACCCCAAAAGACCAATTGGTTCTTTCCTATTTTTAGGACCAACAGGAGTTGGTAAAACAGAATTATCAAAAGCTTTAGCAGAATCCCTATTTGGTGATGAAAATGCCATGATAAGAATTGATATGTCTGAATTCATGGAACCACATTCTGTATCCAAGTTAATTGGTTCGCCTCCAGGCTATATAGGTTTTGATGAAGGAGGTCAATTAACAGAAAAAATAAGAAGAAAACCCTATTCTGTTATCCTATTTGATGAAATTGAAAAAGCACATCCAGATGTTATGAATATGTTACTACAAATATTAGAAGATGGACGTTTAACAGATAGTCAAGGAAGAACGGTAAACTTTAAAAATACAGTTATTATTATGACCTCTAATATTGGTGCTAGATTAATAACAGAGAAAAAAGCATTAGGATTTAGCCAAATTACTAGTAGGGAAGAAAATGCCAAAAAAGAATATGAAGAAACTAAAAAAGAAGTTATGGAGGCACTAAAAAGGGAACTAAGACCAGAATTTATTAATCGTATTGATGAAATTATTGTTTTCCATAAATTAACGGATACGGAAATTAGTCAAATTATTGATATTATGCTAAAAGAAGTAGTTAAAAGATTAGAAAACCAGAAAATAAAAATCGAATTAGAACCAGAAGTAAAATCATTAATTGCTAGTAAAGGAATTGACAAAAATTTTGGAGCAAGACCTCTTAGAAGAACAATTCAAAGTGTATTAGAAGATAAATTAGCAGAAGAAATTTTGGATGGAAATTTAAAGAAAAATAAGCTTACTAAAATTGGTGTAAATGAGGAGAAGATTGTAATAAAAAAATAGCTTCATAACAATACAAAATAACGAAAAATGTTGAAAAAACATAATTAAAAATCTAAAAAAGACAAAAAATAAAAAACAAAGTCGAAACATAAAATTTTCTGCGACGAAAAGCTCAAAAAATGATTGAAATTTTAAAGAAAAAATATTAAAATGCAAATATACTATAAAATATATTTGCATTTTTTTATATGCTAACATTTTAGATTTTCATATTTATTATTAGAAAAACCAGCTAACCAAGAAGGAGATACACCGAAAAAGACTGCTAATTTATAAATGCCAGTTGGACCAATTTTAGTAATTTTACCATTTGCATATTTAAAAATAGTGCTTTTAGATTTGAAACCTAGTCCTGTAGCCATTTTCTCATAACTTAATTCAGATTCATTTATTAATTCTTTTAGCCTCTCAATAAAAATTTCGTCCAATATCAATACCTCCCATTATTTATCACAATAAAATTATATCATTCCTTGTTCCATTTGTAAATAAGAAAATCATAACAAAATTTAGGCAAATATTCAAAAAAAATAGCGAAAAATGCCGAGAATTATTGACAGAATGGATAAAATATTGTATTATGTTTCCTAATAGGAAACGAAAAGGAGATAAAATATGGAGCCAGAAATAGTAGGAAAAAGAGTCATGAAACTAATAGAAAAACATAATATTGAAATAGGAAAACTAGCAAGCAAAATGCAAATAAAAGAAAAGGCATTAAAAGAAAAACTAGAAGGAAAACAAGAATTTTATCTCGATGAAATGATAAAAATAAAAAACATATTTCAATTAAATGCTAGGGAATGTGATGAATTATTTTTTGCAGAAACGACAGAAATAGAAAAAATAAGACAATAAAAACATTTTTCATAAAAGAAAAAGGCTATTTCGTAAAAAAAATACGCCAAATAGGAAGTTGCATAATAGTATTAAAAAAGGAGGAAACCATGAAAGAACGAAATAAGTTACCCATTAGTGTTCAATTACTGTTAGAAAAAGAAGACAAAATATTATTAATGAAGCGAAAGAACACAGGATATGAAGATGGCAAGTACTCTTTACCAGGAGGACATGTTGAATCAAATGAAGAAATAAGAAAAGCACTAATAAGAGAAGCAAAAGAAGAAATCGGTGTAAAAATTGATTTGCAAGATATAGAACTCTACAAAGTATTAAATAGAAAGGTAAGCAAAGAACAAGAATATATAGACTTTATCTTCAAAGCAAATCATTGGACTGGGAGCATTACAAATGAAGAAAAAGAAAAATGTGAAGAAATAAAATGGGTAGATATCAATAAAATTCCAGAAAACACATTAAATTTTATACCAAAAATGTTAAAGGAAAAAGACTCTATTTATCTATCATATAATTGGGAGGAGAAGTAGATGAAAAAAACAACAACAGCACTCATAACATATGACACAGAAGAAGACACTTATGATATTCAACTAAAAAATCCATTATCAGTATGTTGGCAGATTACAACCAAATGCAATTTAGATTGTAAATATTGCTTATCAGACTCAGGAGTAGAAGGAAAATATGGACTTACTACAAAAGATGCCATAAAAATTATTAATCAATTAGGAGAAATAGGAATTAATAGACTCGATTTTACAGGAGGCGAACCATTAATTAGAAAGGATTTAGAACAATTAATTCAATGTGCTAAATATAATCACATTAATACCATTGTTACTACCAATACAACCTTATTAAACCAAGAAAACATAAAAGCATTAAAGCTAGCTGACCTAGTACAAATCAGTATTGATGGACCAAAAGAAATTCATGATGAGCAAAGACAAAAAGAAGTATTTGATAAAACCATTGAAAATATCAAAAAACTAAAAGAGGAAGGATGTAAAATAAGATTAAATAGTTTTATTTATAATTCAAATAAACAATATGTAGATTATTTAATCAATTTATCAAAAGAATTAGAAGTATTTTCACATTTATTTATCATATTTACACCACAAGGAAGAGGAAAAGACCACTTAGAGGAAATTATACCAGAAAAAGAAGTAGAAAAAATTAAGGAAAAAATCATTAACAATAGAAAAGAAGAAAAAAGAAATATTAGATTATACGATTATAATGAATATACTCATTCATGTGTATTATTAACGCCAACAGGAGATGTAATTTCACAAGGATTTTATGAAGAAGAATCGATTCATGTAGGAAACATATTACAAGAGCCACTAGAAAATATATTTGCGAATAAAATATTTGACCATCCAACCCATGTACTACACTATTTACAAAGGAGGGCAAAATAATGGTAGATACAACAGATAATACGATGTTATCAAATGGAATCGTAATAGACAACAAATTTTTTCCAAAAAAGAATTTGCAATCAGGAACACTTAGAATTATACTTACCACACAATGCAATTACAAATGTAAGTATTGTTTTGCAGAAGGAGAAGAAAATAAGCAAACACGAATCATACCATTAGAAAAACTAAAGCCAATCTTAAAAACAGCTAAGGAATTTGGAATTAATAAAATAAAATTAACAGGAGGAGAGCCTCTTTTATATCCAGATATGGAAGCATTATTAGCCTATATAAGAGAAATTGAAATACCATATGTAGATTTAACTACCAATATCTCCTTATTAAATGAAGAAAATATTGAATTATTAAATCAATATCATGTAAATGCCTTAACCTTGAGTTTGAATACTTTAGATAAAGAGAAATATGAATATTTAAGTGGATTTACAAGATTTGATTTAATAAAAGAAAATCTAGAAACAACCATTCAGAAATTTAATGGAAAAATTAGAGTCAATTGTATTATTTTTGATGAAAAATACAATGAGAAAGATTATCAATCTATGATACATTTATGTCAAGAAAACAATTTAGGAATGAGACTAATAGAGCCATCAATTGTGGATGGTCTTCCAATCACCTATACCAAAGAAAAATTTAAGAAGTTAATAAAAAAATTAAGAAAAAAAGCAGATAGAGTAATTGAATCAGATTGTAATTCAGTGGAATATTTATTTTTTGGAAATTGGTATCTAACAATTATGCATAGTTTATGTGACAATAAAATTTGTGATGCATGTCCAAAATATATGTATATTCGCATTACCTCTGATTTGAAACTAAAACCATGTTTATCTAGAAGAGACACAGAAATACCAATTGACTTAGAAAACGAACAGACAATAGAAAAATCTTTTATAAAAGCAATTTATTATATGGGAGTTGGTAGATAGATGAAAATGTCAAAAATAGAAGGACTGGAAATGTTAAAACTATTAGATTTTCCTACAGTAGAAACAATTAATCCTAATTTATTAGATGAAAACAGTCAAGTATTAAAACAAGGATTAACAGTTAGAACCTCTCCTAAAAAAGATTTAGCAGATAATACATATTTACCATCTATCCATCACTGTACAGACTTAAAAGAATTAAGAAGCTTTATTGAACAACATAAAAGTCAATATCATACAATTGTTCATAAAACGGTATTACCAAAGCAAATAGGGTCTATTTCAAGATTTGAAGCAGGAGAGGATAAACTTATTATTGAAATTTTTGAAGATTTCAACAAAAGAGAAAAAGGAATCGTAAAAAATAGAGTTATATTACCAATTATGGGGGAAAAATTTATAGTTAGTCAATTACAAATCAAAGAGAAAAACGTACAAGAATATAAAGTATTTAGTGAAGTAATTAAAGATGTAAAGCATATGCCATTTAAAAAATTTGATGCAGAATTTGTTGTAGAAGAAGGAAAAATACTCTTTACAGATTTAACAATACAAGGAAAACAAGATAGTGAATATGCAGAAGAACTAAGAAAGAAATCAAAACAAAAAACAGAAATAAAAAAAGGAGAGAAAGAAAAATGAGACTATCAAAAGCAGGA
>CAPBNZ010000018.1:9795-26800 GCA_948585895.1 uncultured Clostridia bacterium
ATAAAAACAGCAAGAATAAAAGAGGTTGATTCCAATTATCCAGCACAAGATATTTTATTGCAAAGTGGACAATTAGTACAATATGGAAGTGGAATATATGCATACAATCATGTACCGCTTAAAGTAAAACAAAGAATAGAAGAAATTCTAAGACAAGAATTAGGGAAAAAGGACTGTGTAGAAGTTGAATTGCCAACTTTACAATCCAGAGAACTTTGGGAAAAGTCAGGTAGATGGGATAGATATGTAGAAGAAGGAACGATGATTGTTGTAAAAACAAGAAATGGAGAATATGGTCTGGCACCAACAGCAGAAGAAGCGGTAGTAGATTTTGCGAGAGAACAAATACCATCTTATAAAAAATTACCAGTTATTTATTTCCAAATTGGAGAAAAATATAGAGACGAAATGAGAAAAAGAGGTTGTTTATTAAGAGGAAAAACATTTCCTATGATGGATGCATATAGTTTCAATTCAGGAGAAGAAGACTTACAAGAATCCTATAATACAGTAAAAGATGCTTATAGGAAAGTATTTGAACAATTGGGATTAGACGTTATGCCAGTTGCTGCTGAGAGTGGAGCAATTGGTGGTGATAAATCGGAAGAATTTATGGTGTTATCAGACATTGGTGAAGATACCGTTTTAGTAGACGAAGAACAAAAAAGAGGATTTAATAAAGAAATAGAAGAAAGACCAGATTATAAAGAATATTTAAAACAAGAATATGGAATAGAAGATATCAAGCAACTAAAAAAGAAAAAAGCCATAGAATTAGGACATATATTTCAGCTAGGAACCAAATATTCCAAAACCATGGAAGCAAATTATATCGATGAAAAAGGGCAACAACAACCATTTTATATGGGATGCTATGGAATAGGAGTAAGTAGAACATTAGCAACTATTTATGAGAAAAGTTTAATACGAGATGAAAGAGGGAATCTAGGAATATCACTTCCTGTTAATTTAGCACCTTATTTATTACAGATTATATCCAAAGGAGAAGAAAAAGGAAAAAAAGCAGAGACGCTTTACCAAGTATTAAAAGAGCATGGAATTGAAACAATAATTGATGACAGAGAAGAAGGAAGTATAGGAAGCAAAATACGTGATTGTCAAATATTAGGTACTCCATATATGGGGATATTAGGAAATAGAACAAGGGATGATGAAATAGAAGTACAAGTTTCAGCAACAGGAGAAAAAGTAGTATTAAAAATGGCTCAATTAGCATCTGCCTTGAAGAAATTAGATAGAGACAGGAGGACAAATCCAAAAGCACGATTAGAAGATTATTGGGATATAGTACAAGAAAAAGAAAAGCAAGAAGATAAAGTCAAAGAAAAGCCAAAAGAAATAGAAGATGATGAAATTAGCATATAGTATATTAGATTGTTGTTATATAGTTGAGAAATGCAAAAAGACTCTGGGCAAACAGAGTCTTTTTGCTAAACACAGGATAATCTCATTTTGATTTCAAAGAAATCAAATGAATGATATTATCTGTATCATTCCGAAAGGAGTGCGATGCTCCTTTCGGACAATAAAAAGTTTCGCCGGTATCTTCGTTAAGATACCATTCGCAATCGTCCAAATGCGGATGATTATAAATTTCCGCACCTGGAAGTAGTTTTAATTGGGAAATGGAAAATCCCTTTTCCCGAACGATTGGGCAAGAAAAAACTCCTTCACTTGCTAAGTTTTCTGAGAGAGGCTCCCAGTTGCAATTTTTTTCCATATTGTATACCTCCTGAAAATTTTTTCTAGTAAAATAATTATAACATAAATCTACATAATTTGCAAATTAGTAGAAATTGTATAATACTATTTTCATTTTCAACATGGAAAGATTGGATATAGCTATATTGCAAAAAACGAAAAACATGATATAATAAGGGGTAACAATTAGAAAATAGGAGATAAGTATGTTAGAAAAAATAAATTCACCACAGGACTTAAAAAAATTGAAGATAGAACAAAAAAAGCAGTTAGCAGAAGAAATAAGAAAATATATATTAGAAATTGTATCAGAAAATGGGGGGCATTTAGCATCAAACTTAGGTGTAGTAGAACTAACAATTGCATTACATAGTATATTTGACCTACCAAAAGACAAAATTGTGTGGGATGTAGGGCATCAAACTTATGTGCATAAAATCATAACAGGAAGAAGAGAAGCATTAAAAACATTAAGAAAGCTAAATGGAATAGCAGGATTTCCAAAAACTAAAGAATCTAACACAGACTGTTTCAATACAGGACACAGCAGTAATTCTATTTCTGCTGCTCTTGGTATGGCTAGAGCTAGAGACATGAAGAAAGAGAAGCATGCTGTATTAGCTGTCATAGGAGATGGTGCATTAACAGGAGGAATGGCATTAGAAGCCTTAAATGATGCAGGATGCAGTCAAACAAAAATGACAGTTATATTAAATGATAACGAAATGAGTATTTCAAAAAATATAGGTGGCATCAATATGTTACTTAGCAAACTAAGAACCAAAAAATCATATAATAAATCAAGTGATGCCATAAAAAAAGTTATTTTGAAAATACCTGGAATGGGAAATACAATTGTAAAAATTGTTCGAAGAGTGAAAAGAAGTATCAAACAATTATTTATACCAAAGATGTTTTTCGAAGATATAGGATTTCGTTATTTAGGACCAGTAGATGGTCACGATATAGCAGAGTTAGAAAGAATGTTAGAACTTAGCAAACAATTAGATGGACCAGCACTAATCCATGTTTTAACGAAAAAGGGAAAGGGATATTCAATAGCAGAGCGAAATCCAGATAAATTTCATGCAACAGGACCATTTACTATCCAAACAGGAAATAGCAAAAAGGAAAAGAAAAAGGACTATTCAAAGGTATTTGGAGAAAAATTAGTACAATTAGCCAAAAACAATAATAGAATAGTTGCCATTACAGCTTCTATGAAAGATGGAACAGGACTTACTAAGTTTGCCGAAGAATTTCCAGAAAGGTTTTTTGACATTGGAATAGCAGAACAACATGCGATAGGAGTAGCAGCAGGGATGGCAAAAGAAGGAATCATTCCAGTTGTTCCTATTTATTCATCTTTTTATCAAAGAGCCTATGATCAAGTAATTCATGATGTTGCCATGCAAAACTTGCCAGTTGTTATGTGTGTAGATAGAGCAGGAGTAGTAGGAGCAGATGGAGAAACCCATCAAGGGACATTGGATATGTCATTTTTTCGATTAGTTCCCAATTTAACTATCATGGCACCAAAAAATTTCAAAGAATTAGAAGAAATGTTAGCATTTGCAGTTAATCTAAATAAACCTGTAGTTATTCGTTATCCAAGAGGAGGGGAAGAGGAATATAAAATAGAGAAACAGGAAAAATTAGAATTAGGAAAGGCAGAAATTTTAAAAGAAGGAAACGATGTAAGTATAATTGCAATTGGAAAAACTGTAACAAGAGCCATGAAAATTGCAGAAAAAATAGAAAAAGAAAATGCGAATATATCAGTAGAGGTAATCAACAGTCGATTTTTAAAGCCGATAGATAAAGAAAAAATAAAAAAATCGATAGAAAAGACCAAAAGAGTAATTACCATAGAAGATGGAACGATTATCAATGGTTTAGCAACAGCTGTACAAGAAATTATGAGAGAAGAAAATTTGCATGGAATCGAAATAAAAAACTATGCTTATCCTGATAAATATATAGAACATGGTAGTGTAGAACAATTAGAAAAGATTTATAGGCTAGATGAAGAAGCAATTATGGAAGATTATTTTAGAAAATCCTTCTCAAATGTTTCTTAAACCATTAGCAGAAAGGAAACCCAAATGGACAAACAACAATTATTAAAAGATTATCAAAAACAAGAAGATAAAATGTGTTTATCACAGTTATTAGACAAAATAGAGTTCTCAAAAACAAGAGAGAAAATAGAACATACTGATTTTTTAGATATGTACCAAGTAGCTTTAGTAGAAAATTTTCTAAAAAAAATAAAATTTGAAAATTATAAACTATATGGAGGATACGAAGAAGCAGAAAGAAAAATTGCTATTATCTATCCTGAAAAATATAATGAAAAAATGCTTGAAAAAAATTATACTAAAATGGTAAAAGTAGTTAGAATTTTATTACTAGAAGAAGAACAAGGGAACTATTCTCATAGAAATTATTTAGGTGGAATTGTTAAATTAGGATTAAAGAGAGAAAAAGTAGGAGATATTGTAGTTTGTCAAAAAGGAGCAGATATTATTACATTAGAAGATTTTGCAGATATCCTAAGAGAGCAGTTACCATCTTTAACAAGATTTGAAACCAGTAAGATATCGGTTGAAGAAATACAAAGGTTGCAAAAAAGAGAAGTAAAAGTAGAAACAATAAAAATCATTGTTCCATCCTTAAGATTAGATAATATAGTATCAGATTTAGCAAGAACGTCTAGGAGTAAAGCAGTTCAAATAATAGAACAAGAAAGAGTTTTTGTAAATGGACAAAATGAAAAAAAAGCATCAAAACAATTAAAGATTAATGATATAATTACAATTAGAGGAAAAGGAAGATTTACCATCAAGCAATTGGCAGGAACAACAAGAAGTGGAAGAACTGTTGTAGCAATAGAAAAATATACTAAAATAGACCCTGTATCAACCAATATCATAAGTATAAAAGCCTATTTTCTTAAAGAAAAAATAGGCTTTTATTAGCTATTTTAAGGTAACAACAGTAACACCAGTTTCACCTTCGCCATAAGTTCCCAGGCGAAAACTTTTTACATGTAGGTTTTTTTTCAGAAATTGATGAATACCGATTTCTTAATTTTCCTGTACCTTTTCCATGAACAATTCTAACCGTTTGAAGCTTGCTTAGTGCAGCATCATCTAAAAATTTGTCCACTACAAAAATAGATTCTTCCACATTTAATCCAATCACATTAATTTCTGGTTTTATAGTTTTTGTTTTTGAAATGTGAGAAGTATTAGAATGGATGTTGATAGAACATGAGTTATTATCTTTTACTGTAGCATGCATTCGTTTAAGATACGTTATAGGGACATTCATTTTTAAATTTCCTATTTGAATTTGAACTTCATTAGACTTAGAAACATGAGAAAGTACAATTGCATTTTGTCCTAAATTAGATACGAAAACTTCCATATTTGGTTTAATTTCTTTGGCATCTAAAACATCTTTTGAGTCGTCTGAATTAGCAGAATTTTCTAGTTTATCCATTAAATTAACATTTTTTATTTTAGTATTTAAGGTATTTCTGGCATTTTCTAAATCTCTTTTATTTGTTAAAGTGTTCATTTGTTTAATAATATTATCAGCATCTTGTTTGGCATCAAGTAAAATTTCTCTAGCTTTTATTTTAGCGTCATGGATTAAGTTTTGTTTTTGATGTTTTACTTCTTCTCTTTCTTTTTCTAAAGCTTTTCTTAAAGTAGTAATATGTTCTAATTCTTGAGAGATTTCAGATTTTTGTTTTTCAATCAAAGATTTATCATCATAAATATTTTTTAGTAAATTCTCAATATCTATTTGGCTAGATGTCATTAATGTTTGAGCTTTGTTTAGAATCGCTTCTTCTAGTCCTAATTTTTTGCTAATTTCAAAAGCATTACTTTTACCTGGAATACCAACAAGTAATTTGTAGGTAGGACTTAGTGTAGAAATATCGAATTCTACCGAAGCATTTTTGAACCCCTCTGTTACTAACGCATAGTGTTTTAATTCTTGATAATGAGTGGTTGCCATTGTTAGACTTCCTAGTTCTTTAAAATAATCTAATATACTAATAGCAAGGTTAGCACCTTCTAAAGGATCTGTTCCAGAACCTAATTCATCTACTAAAATCAAAGACTTTTTAGTAGCATATTTCATAATTTCTATAATATTTAGCATATGAGAAGAAAAAGTGCTTAAAGAATTATGAATACTTTGGTCATCTCCAATATCAGCAAATACATTATCAAAAACATAGATGCTAGAGTTTTCATCGCAAGGAATAGCAAGACCACTACATGCCATACAAGTTAAAAGTCCAACCGTTTTTAGCGTAACCGTTTTTCCGCCTGTATTAGGACCAGTTATTAGCAAAACAGAAAAATCATTTCCTAAATTTAAAGTAATGGGAACCACATTATTTTTATCAATTAAAGGATGTCTAGCATTTTTTAATCGGATTTCTTTGTTAGCATTAATAAGAGGAATAGTAGCTTGAATTGACTGGGAGAATTTTGCTTTAGCAAAAATAAAATCTAATTTTCCAATTAAGTTGACATCCAATTGTAATTCTTCTACACAAGGATAAAATAATTGAGTTAGCTCTTGCAAAATTCTCTCAATTTCCAATTCTTCTTCTTTTTTGAGGCTATTTAATGCATTATTCATTTCAAAGACAGAAATCGGTTCGATAAAAACAGTAGAACCAGCATTCGAAATGTCATGAACAAATCCTTTTATTTGAGAACGATACTCTTCTTTAATAGGAATAACAAATCGATTATTTCTTATTGTAACAATCGATTCTTGGATATATTTCGAATAAGTAGAAGAATGAAGCATATCATTTAATTTACTTCGAATATCTTGTTCTAGTTTTCTTTCTTGTTTTCGAATAGATTGCAAAATTTTAGAAGCTTTATCATCAATTGTATTTTCGTCTAAAATACATACTAAAATTTTATCGACAATCCCTTTATTTGTATACAATCCTGAAAATAAATCAGCTAAAATGGGATATTCAGATAAATCTAAAAAATCTTTATTAAAATAGTCTTTCAATTCTTGTGATAATTGAAAAATATGAGTGAGAGCTAAAAGAGATTTAGCAGATAAAGAACCATTACTTTCTAATTTTTTTAAAACTATTGAAATATCAGCAATTTCATGAAAAATTGGAAAGCTATTGCGAAGAGATACATGAATAGCCTCTCCGTGTTTCTTGTAAAAGTTTTTTAACATCATGCACTTGATTACTAGGAGCTAATTGAGAAGCCCATTTTTTTCCTATATAAGTGCAACAAAAATTACTTAGCATTTTTGTTATTTTATCAAATTCTAATTTTTCTAAATAAGTTGTATTCATATTAAAATCCATTCCTTTCTTGTTTTATATCAAAATAGTACATATTGGTATGGTATTTTTATTATAACACATATTAAGGAAATTTTCTTTGTTTTTTTATATCTTTTGTATAAGTCATAATGTAAAGAGTTAGAACATTTTAAATTGAAAGAGGTCTAAGACAATTAAAAAAAAGAATTGCAAAAAATAGAAACTTATGATATAAAATACAAAGAAGAGTCATACAAGGAAGAAGAGGTGAAAAAATGATAAAGGCTTATGCAAAATCAGATATAGGAAAAGTAAGAGAAATCAACCAAGACTATTACTATTTATCTGGTTCACTAGATGAAGTACAATTATATATGTTAGCAGATGGTATGGGAGGATACAATGGAGGAGAAATTGCAAGTAAACTAGCCATACAAACAGCCAAAAGTTATATGGAAAACAATTTTAAAGAAATAAACAAGGACAAAGATAGTATTCTTCAATTAGTAGGTAGTAGTATGGAATATGCCAACATGGTGGTATATGAAAAATCAAAAGAAATAAAAGAATTAGAAGGAATGGGTACTACTTTAGAAATTTGTTTAATATATAATAATAAGGCATTTATTGGACATGTAGGAGATAGCAGAATTTATAGAATTCGAAAAGATTTTATAAGAAAACTAACACAAGATCATAGTTATGTTCAAAAGTTAGTAAAAGATGGAACCATTACTCAGGAAGAGGCAACCCATCATCCACAAAGAAATATGTTAATGAAAGCACTAGGATGTAACGCATTTGTAGAGCCTGATGTCATGGTAAAAGGATTTTTAAAAGATGATATTATAGTAATGGGATCAGATGGTTTGACGAATATGGTACCACAAGAGAAAATCTTCCAATTAGCTAAAAAAGATATAGAGCAAGCACCAAAAGAATTGGTAGAAATAGCCAATCAAAATGGTGGATATGATAACGTAACTGTTGTTATTATAAAAAATATATAAACAGGAGAGATAAATATGAATTTAGAGGGAAAGCTATTAGGAAATCGATATGAAATGGTCGAGAAAATAGGAAATGGTGGAATGTCTACCGTTTATAAAGCAACCGACAAAGTATTAAAAAGATATGTAGCAGTTAAAATATTAAGAGATGAATTTACAACAGATGAAGAATTCATAAAGCGATTTGAAGTAGAAGCACAATCAGCAGCAAGATTAACTCACCCGAATATTGTTTCAATTTATGATGTAGGGGTAGAAGGAAACTTACATTATATCGTTATGGAACTAATTCAAGGAAAAACATTAAAAGAAATTATTATTGAAGAAAGAGGACCGTTACCTTGGAAATGGTCTGTTAATGTAGCGATTCAAATTGCGTCAGCATTAGAAGCTGCTCATAGAAATAACATTATACATAGAGATATCAAACCACATAACATTATTATTACAGAAGATGGAATTGCCAAGGTAACAGATTTTGGAATTGCAAAAGCAGTTTCTAATTCAACAATTACAGCCTTTGGAACAACAATTGGATCAGTTCATTACTTTTCACCAGAACATGCTAGAGGAGGATTTACAGATGCTAAATCAGATTTATATTCTTTAGGGGTAGTTATGTATGAAATGGTAACAGGAAGAGTACCATTTGATGCGGATACACCAGTATCAGTAGCTTTGAAACATATGCAAGAAGAACCACAAGAACCAATTGAAATCAATCCAAATGTACCAGTAGCGATTAATAAAATGATAAGAAAAGCCTTGCAAAAAGATGTAACACTAAGGTATCAATCAGCCACAGAAATGTTGGTAGATTTAAGAAAAGCATTAAAAAATCCAGAAGGAGATTTTGTAGAAGAATTAGAATATGATAATACAGCAAGAACGCAAAAAATTAACACAGACATGTATGGACAAATAGAAGAAGGACCAAGTAGTAGGAGTCAAAAAACAAAGGAAGAAGGAAAATTTAAACAATTTATTAAAAATCACAAAGCACTAAGTATTATAATAGGATTAATTTTATTATTTTCTTTAAGTTTAGGCGGAACATTAGCTGTATTAAATATTACCAATCCAGCTGAGGTGGAAATGCCGAATGTAGTGGGGCTTTCCAAAGAAGAAGCACAAAAAGAAGTGGAAGCTGCTAAATTAGAATTTGAGGTAGAAAAAGAGGAATATAACAAAGAAGTACCAGAAGGATATGTTATATCACAAAATCCAACTTACATGGAACGATTTAATAAAGTAAAAGAAGGCAGTACCGTAAGTGTGGTAATTAGTAAAGGGCAGGAAAAAGCAATAGTACCAAATGTAAAAGGAAAAGAAAAAGAAGAAGCAATAAAGCTAATCGAAGAAGCAAAATTAAAAGCCGAAATAATAGAAGAAACCAGTAAAACTGTTAAAGAAGGATATGTTATTAGTCAAGAAATAAATCCAAATACAGAAGCTTTTGCAGGAGATATTATAAAAATTCATGTAAGTAAGGGAACAGGAATTAAACAAGTTAGTGTGGTTAGTGTAATAGGACAGTCAGAAGCAAATGCTAAAAAAACATTAGAAGGAATAGGATTAAAAGTAAATGTAGCTTATGAGGAAGATTCCTCAAAAGATAATGGCGTGGTACTAAAACAAAGTGTAGATGTTGGAAAAGTAGTAGACGAGGGAACCAGTATTACTATTACAGTAAACAAATTGGCAGAAAAGAAAAATGCAACAGTATATGTAAATGTAAAATCAATAACAGGAGGCTATTCAGAAACACAAAACAATACAGTAAGCACAGAAAAGAAAAAAGTTAAATTAAAAGTAGAAGTAAATGGAGAAACAATTTTTAATCAAGAAGTAGATAAAAATGAGGTAAGAGTTAATACAGGAGAAGGAAAAGTAATAGCAACAGGAAAAGTAACAGTAAAGGTATTTATAGATGATGTAAAAGAAAGAGAAAAAGATATAGATGTTAGAGAAACAAATTCTTATACATTTGATTAGACAAATAGGTAATTAAAAAATAGATAAGTCATAAGTCTCTAAATTGTTACGAAAATATATAAAAAATTCAATTAGATAATTGCTAATTGGATTTTTTTTCTATATAATAGAAAGGTATAAATAAATGGAAGGAGAAAAAATGCAAGGAATTATCATTGAAAATGTTGCAAACTTATATAAAGTATCTTTGTCACCATTTAAACCCGGAACTAGTGGAGACGGAACTAGTGGAGATACAATAGCAATTTACGAAGCGACAGCAAGGGGGAGATTCAAGAGGGAAGAAATATCACCTGTTGTAGGAGACTTGGTTGAAATTGAGGTGACAGATGAAGAAAACAAAAAAGCAGTAATTGATAAAATTTTAGATAGAAAAGTTTATGTAAAAAGACCAAAACTTGCTAATATTACACAAATTGTATTTGTTGTATCTAGCAAAGACCCAAAACCAGATTTGTTAATGTTAGATAAGCAATTAGCTTTTGCCCAGTTTTTAGGGATTAAGTCTTTAATTGTATTGAATAAAACAGATTTAGATGATAAAATAGAATTCGAAGAAATTAGAAAGATATATCAAAACATAGGATATAAAGTAGTAGAAACAGCAGCAAAGAATGAAATAGGAATCAATAGCTTAAAAAAAGAGTTAAGAGATAATGTGAATGCTTTTTCTGGTAATTCAGGTGTTGGAAAGTCCACTTTAATTAATGCAATTTTCAGGCAAGATGTAACATTAGAGGGGGAAATTAGTCAAAGAAATAAAAGAGGAAAAAACACAACTACGTCCATTCAACTTTATCAAATAGATAAAACTACTTATATAGCAGATACACCAGGTTTTTCTACCTTTTCTATTGAAGAAATTGAAAGCAAAGAGTTAGCCAATTATTTTGTGGAATTTAGGGACAAGATGTTAAATTGTGAGTTTGTAGGATGTACACACATAAAAGAAGAGAAATGTGGCATTAAAGAAGCAATTCAAAGAGGAGAAATTAGTCAAGCCAGGTATGATAGATTTTGTAAAATATATCAACAATTAAAAGAAAGGGAGGAAAAAAAGAAATGGTAGAAGTGTCAACATCTATATTATCTATAAAGGAAGGAGAGGAGTCAGAAGCTTTCTTAAAATTAGAAGCTGCTAAAACAGATTATTTTCATATTGATGTTATGGATGGAAAATTTGTAGAGAAAAATACCTATCAAAAAATGTTAGAAAATGCATCTTATATTAAAAGAGTATCTAATTTACCATTAGATGTTCATTTGATGGTAAAAGATGTAAAAGCAGCAGTTAATGATTTTTTGGCAGTAGAACCTAATATCATTACATTTCACTTAGAAGCGTGTAAAAATAAAGAAGAAGTATATGAGATGATAAATTATATAAAAGAAAACAATAGTAGAGTAGGAATATCAGTAAAACCAAATACTGAAATAGAAGAAATATATGAATTTTTGCCTTACATTCATATGTGCTTGGTTATGACAGTAGAACCAGGAAAAGGTGGACAAACGTTGCTAACCGATATGTTAGATAAAATAGCAACTTTGAAGAAATATATAGAGGAGCAAAAGTTAGAGACAGAAATAGAAGCAGACGGAGGAATTAATTTAAAAACTGCTCCAGAAGTAAAAAAAGTAGGAACTGACATTTTAGTTGCAGGAACTGCAATTGTTATGGCAAATGATTTTAAAGTGATTATTGATGAATTAAAAAGCTAAAGCTTAAATATTCTTTTGTTGCCCACTAGATAAGTCGTAATAGTAGGATAGAACAAAATATTTATTCATTTATTAAATGATAACAAAACATATATTGGAAAACTTAAAATGATTATAGACAAAGTTAAAATATTCAAAACTAAATTATAACTGGTAATTTGCCAAAATTATTAATTATAAAATGACATGACAAGGAGGAAAGAGTGTGAAAATATCAACAAAAGGCAGATATGCTTTAAGAGTAATGATTGATATAGGAATAAATAGTAATAGTGAATATGTTTCAGTTAAAGATATTGCAGTTAGACAAGACATATCAAAAAAATATTTAGAGCAAATAATGACAATGTTATCAAAGGCAAAACTTATAGAAACAACAAGAGGAAACATTGGAGGATATAAATTAACAAAACAACCTAGAGAATATAAAATTGGAGATATTTTAAGAGCAACAGAAGGAGATTTAACACCATTAGACTGTTTAATAGATGATAATTATTGTAATAGAAAAGAAAATTGTAAGACTCATTCCTTTTGGGCTGGACTAGATAATGTGATAAATGAATATATAGATAGTAAAACATTAGAGGATTTAATTAAGTAGTATGTGAAGCTACTTAATTTTTTTGCATATTTCTTTATTCCTATTGACATACTAGGAAAAAGATAATATAATACTTCCTAGTAAAATGATAGGAGGTAAACAATGAAACATATATATTTTGATAATTCGGCAACTACAAGATTAGATGATGAAGTTTTAAAAGAAATGATGCCATACTTAACAGAAGAATATGGCAATGCTTCATCTATATATAAATTAGGAAGAAATACTAGAAAGGCAGTAGAAACTGCAAGAGAAAAAATTGCAAAAGCTATTAACTCAGAGCCAGATGAGATTTATTTTACATCAGGAGGAACAGAGAGTAATAATACTGCAATAAGAGGAATTGCATATAATAACAAGAAAAAAGGAAATCACATTATTACATCTAAAATTGAACATCCAGCAATATTAGAAACTTGCAAACAATTAGAAAAAGAAGGTTTTGAAATAACATATCTTAATGTTGATAAAAATGGAATTATTGATTTAGAACAATTAAAAAATTCTATTAAAGAAACTACTATACTTATTTCAATCATGTTTGCAAATAATGAAATAGGTACGATTCAACCTATTAAAGAAATAGGTACAATAGCAAGAGAAAATAATATATATTTTCACACTGATAGTGTACAAGCAGTAGGCAGTCTAAAAATAGATGTGAAAGAAATGAATATAGATAGTTTATCTATGTCAGCTCATAAATTCTATGGACCAAAAGGAATTGGAGTATTGTATGTAAAAAAAGGTATTATATTTCAAAAATTTATGAATGGGGGACATCAAGAAAGAAATAAAAGAGCAGGAACAGAAAATGTACCTGCAATCGTCGGAATGGGGAAAGCTATTGAAATAGCATATAGAGATTTAGAAGAACATACTAAACAAATAAAAGAATTAAGAGATTACTATATAAATCAAGTAAAAGATAAGATACCATATATCAAAATAAATGGAGATATGGAAAAAAGACTTCCTGGAAATAGCAATATATCATTTAGATTTATTGAAGGAGAAGGACTATTATTAAATTTAGACTTAAAAGGAATATGTGCATCAAGTGGTAGTGCTTGTACATCAGGTTCACTTAATCCATCTCATGTATTACTAGCAATAGGACTACCACATGAGATAGCTCATAGTTCTTTAAGAATTTCCATAGGAAAATATAATACAAAAGAAGAAATTGATTATCTTATAAATAATTTAGTAGAAATAGTGGGCAGATTAAGAGAAATGTCGCCATTATATGAGAAATTTATTGAGGAGGAAAATAAATAATGGAATATTCAGAAAAAGTAGTAGAACACTATACAAACCCTAAAAATGTAGGAAAAATAGAAGATGCTTCTGGAATAGGAGAAGTTGGAAATCCTGTTTGTGGAGATATTATGAAAATGTTTATTAAAGTAGAGAATAATATCATAGTTGATGTAAAATTTAAAACATTTGGATGTGGTGCAGCAATAGCAACAAGTAGTATTTCAACAGAAATGATAAAAGGAAAAACATTAGAAGAAGCATTGCAATTAAAGAATACAGATGTAGTAAATTCATTAGGTGGACTTCCACCTATCAAGTTACATTGTTCTGTTTTAGCAGAAGAGGCAATACATGAAGCTATTGCAGACTATTATAGAAAAGAAGGAAAATTAACAGAAGAAGAAATAAAGAAAAAATGCAATTTAAAAGAACATCATTGCGAAAGTTGTGGTATATAAATGAAAAAAAGAATTTTATTAGGAATGAGTGGAGGAGTCGATAGTAGTGTTTCAGCAATTCTCTTAAAAGAACAAGGATATGAAGTGATTGGAATTACAATGAAACTATTTGAAGGAGAAATTGAGGGAAGTTGTTGTAATGTTTCTTCTACTATGGATGCAAAGAGAGTTTGTGATTATTTACAAATACCACATTACACTTTAAACTTTAAAGACGAATTTAAAAAATATGTAATTGATGATTTTATAAATTGTTATGCAAATTGTAAAACACCAAATCCTTGTATAGAATGTAACAAGTATTTAAAATTTGGAAGTATGTATCAAAAAGCACAAGAGTTAAAGTGCGACTATATTGCAACAGGACATTATGCTAAAATAGAATATTCAGATAAATATAAACAAAATGTATTAAAAAAAGCAAATGCAGTAGCCAAAGATCAAAGTTATGTTTTATATAATATTCCAAAAGAATTATTAGATAAATTAAAGTTACCATTAGGAATATATAATAGCAAGGAGGAAATAAGAAAAATTGCAGAACAACATAATTTACCAGTAGCACATAAGCCAGATAGTCAAGATATTTGTTTTATTCCAAGTGGAGATTATAAGGCATTTTTAGAAAATAATTCAGATATAAAAAGTATAAAAGGAAATATTGTAGATATAAACGGAAATATACTAGGAACTCATACAGGATTATACAAATATACAATTGGACAACGAAAAGGATTAGGAATATCTAACGATGTACCATTATATGTGATAGGATTTAATAAAGAAAAAAATGAGTTGATTGTTGGAGTTGAAAAAGAGTTATATATAAAAGAATTTATTGTTTCAGATGTTAATTGGTTATTATTTGATAAATTAGAAAAAGAACTAATAGTTTATGTAAAAACAAGATATTCTTCAAGAGCCTATAAAGCTAAAATAATTCCGTATGGGAATAATATCAAAGTAATATATGCTGAACCACAAAAATCAATAACAGTAGGACAATCAGCAGTATTTTATATGAATGATATTGTAATTGGTGGTGGTAAAATAGAATAATATTGTATATTTTGGAAATAATATACAATATGAATAAATTGCTATTAATAAAAAATGCTGAGTTATTTCAGGGAAGAAATTATTTGAACAAAAAGAAGAATTACTTTGAAGGTTGGTACTTTAAAAATACAAGTATTCAAAAAGGGGTTTCTTTTATTCCAGGAATTAATATTGATGATACAGGAACGAAAGCTTTTATACAGATAATTACGAATAATATGTCTTATTTTGTAAATTATAAGATGAATAATTTTAAATTTAATGATAACCCCTTTTGTATTAAAATTGGTAATAATAGTTTTTCAAAAGAAGATATTAATATAAATATAGAAGATAAATCTCAAAATCTTAAAATATATGGTAATATAAAATTTTCTAATAGTAAGAATATTAATACTAATATTTTTGCACCAAATATAATGGGACCTTTCTCCTATATTCCATTTATGGAATGTAATCATGCTATTATTAGTATAGAAAATACAATTAATGGTTTTATAAATATAAATGATGAAACAATTCAATTTAATAATAATAAAGGCTATATTGAAAAAGATTGGGGATGCTCATTTCCAAAATCTTATATTTGGTGTCAAGGCAATAATTTTCAAAAAAGCAATTCTAGTTTTATGTTTTCAATAGCAGATATACCTTTTAAATTATATACCTTTAAAGGTATTATCTGTGATTTATTAATTGATAACAAAGAATTTAAGTTTACTACTTATAATAAAGCTAAATTAGTAGAATGTAACATTAGAGAAGATTCATTCAATATAACATTTAAAAGACCCCCCTATCTTTTAAATATAAAATCAAAAGATAACAAAGGTCTAAAACTAGTTGCACCTGTTAAAGGAAAAATGACAAAGGATATTTTTGAAAGTATTTGTGCTTCCGTTCAAGTAACTTTAAAAAAAGAAAAAGAGATTATTTTTAGTGACACAAGTAATATGTGTGGATTAGAAATAGTTCAAAAATAAATTGAATTACAAGTATGTAAAATATACCATGCAAGTAGATATACACTACTTATGTCTATTATGACAGATGAATTAAGACATGCAAGTAAATATAATTTTTTAATTCAAACTTTTATGTTATAATTATCTAGACAACTTACAAGTTCTATATTTAACATATAAAATAGATAAATTTGTGTCCCTTTTGTTACCACTAGATAAGTTCAAGCAGGTTTTAACCTGTTTTTTTGTATGTTTAAGAATCTTGCATTTTTTAACCATCAAAAATTAAGATATTTTGTTGTTAAAAAGGTGATTTTATGATATAAATTATACTAGACTTTTAATATGCAGAAATGGAGGAAAAATAGTGGGTACAAATTTATCTAAAATGAGACGTAATAAAATGTTAAATACAATTTCAAGAATAAAAGAAACGATAGATGACGAAGAGACCTTAAAAAATCTTTCTCTAATAGAGCATGAGCTTACCAAAAAAAAATATGGACTATTATGGGAAGAACACGAAGAAAAAGTAGATGAAGAATTAAAGACAAAGATTCCAACTTTTGAAGAAGTAAAAAATAAAGAAATCGTTTCAAATAAAGATGACAAATTTAATTTTTTATTGGAGGGAGATAACTTACATAGTTTATATTTATTAGAAAAGACACATAAAGGAAAAATTGATTTAATTTACATTGACCCACCATATAATAGAGGAGAAAAAGATTTTATATATGATGATAAAATTGTAGATGAAAATGATACTTTTAAACATAGTAAATGGTTATCTTTTATGAATAGAAGACTAGAAATTGCGAAAAAACTTTTAAAAGAAGATGGAATCATAATTATAAATATAGATGAAC
>CAPBNZ010000019.1:0-19854 GCA_948585895.1 uncultured Clostridia bacterium
GTGGTATAAAAACTTACCACCCGCTGGTGCAAAACATGTTTTTACCACTCCAAAACAAGATGTCAGAATGACTATGAAGGGTTATTCTGACAAAACCAAAATTTTTAGCCCTGCTAGCCGGGGCATCTAACAAAGGCGGAGGAATTATCCCTCCGCTTTTTTTAACTTCTATTTCTATTTTACTTCACTTTTATATTTTTTGATTACTATTTGAATTTTTAGATTTCAATCCTAATGGTTTTGTTTAGTTAATTCCTGACCACACTAAAATCAACTCTTTTTCTAATCATAAAGTTAGTTATTGTCATTGTGACCTTAATTTTATCATAAAACTTTACGTTTACTCTATTGAAATTAAGTAGAAAAAGTGTTATATTATTTATACTATCATGTAAAGGAGGTGTCCTATGGAAGCAAAAAAGTTAGATAAAAAGGAATTGTGGTATAAAAACTTACCACCCGCTGGTGCAAAACATGTTTTTACCACTCCAAAAGAGGATCTTCGAATGCCCATGCATGAGTATTCGGAAAAAACGAAGATTTTTAGCCCTGCTAGCCGGGGCATCTAACAAAGGCGGAGGAATTATTCCTCCGCTTTTTTCCAATTTCTGTTGCTATTTTAATTTTAAATAATGCTATTTTCATTTCTTTTGATTCATATTTGAATTATAAAAACTAAAAAATTTCTTCTAATTCTACTAAATTTTGAAAAAGAAACGTCCTGATTATACATTACATATCATCGTCTTCATCACAGTCATGACATCCATGACAATTTCCAGAACATCCTTTGTTATCTTCTTGATCTATGTCTCCAGACCAATCTAATTCAATAATGTTTTGACATTCTGGGCATTCTATTTCTGTTTTATTTTCATCTACATCGATAATAAATTCATAGTTACAATATGGACATATGATTTCAAAGTCAAATCCATCTTCTGCATATATGTCTTTTTCAATATTGTCAATTACTTGTTGCATTTGATTGATTTGTGAACTTAATTTGTTTTGTGTATCTTCTAGTTTTGCTATTTCTTCTTTTTTATAGTCCATAATGGAATCCATTTGGTCTAATACAATATCTAAAAAAGATGCAAATCTCCCTTTTACATATTCTAGGTCTTCTTTATTTTTTATATTTTTTTCTATGTCATCTAAAAAACTTTTATATTCGTTTTTTAATATTCCCATTTTGTTAATCACCTTTCTATACTCTTTCCATATACTCACATGTTCTAGTATCAATTTTTAAGATATCACCAATATTTACAAATAACGGAACTTGAATTTCTAAACCTGTTTCTAGTTTTGCTGGTTTCCCTGAAGTGGTTGTTGTATTACCACTAAATCCTGGTTCTGTATATGTAACTTCTAATTCTACAAATGTTGGTGGTTCTACCGCAAATGTATTTCCTTTATAAGAAAGCACGGTTACTTCCATATTTTCTTTTAAATATTTTAGGCAATCTCCTAATTGTTCTTCATTTAATGGCATTTGATCATACGTTTCATTATCCATGAAATAGTATAACCCTCCATCATTATATAAATATTGCATTACCTTTTTCTCAATTTCTGCTGCTGGAAATTTGTCAGATGGATTGAATGTCTTTTCTAAGGTTGCTCCTGTTATAACATTTTTTAGTTTTGTTCTAACAAATGCTGAACCCTTTCCTGGTTTTACGTGTTGAAATTCTACTACTCTAAATACATTTCCTTCCATTTCAAATGTTGTTCCATTTCTAAAATCTCCTGCTGAATATACTGATGCCATAATCATTTCTCCTTTCAATCTTATCCTATCTTTTCTCATTTTTAATAGATATTTTTTATTTTACTACAAATTCCCAGAAAAATCAAGTGTTTTAGAATAAGGAATAACAATTCCATTATTACTATATTATAATATAATTTTTCTCTGATTTTGTTAAATTTATACAACCAAATTTTGTAATTTGAATGGTATCTTCTATCCTAACACCAAATTTTCCTGGTATATAAATCCCTGGTTCATTGGTAACTACCATATTTTCTCGTAATTGTGTGTCTGATTTATAGCTAACATAAGGTGATTCATGAATTTCCATTCCTACCCCATGACCTAAACTATGAACTAAATCATAACCATGTAACTTGAAGTCATTTTCTACCATTTTGGTAAGCAATCTCGTGCTTGCTCCATCTTTATATTGTAACCCCGTTTGTTCTTGATTTTTTAATACTAAATCATAAACTGGTTTTATTTCTTCTGGTACTTCTCCCACAAAAAACGTTCTCGTCATATCAGAGCAATAACCATTTACTTTGCATCCCATATCAATGGTAATTATATCTCTTTCTTGTATTTTTCGCTCTGTTGGTACTGCATGTGGTTTAGATGTGTTCTCTCCGTGATGCTACTATCGTTTCGAAAGATAACCCATCTGTTCTTTGCTTATAATATTCTTCTATTTCGTTTGCTATCTGCTTTTCTGTCATACCTGGCTTGATATAAGATAATATATAGTTAAAACAATTATCAGTTATCTCACATGCTTTTTCTAAATTTCTAATCTCTTCTTGGTCTTTTATCATTCTTTGCTTTTCTATCATATGCTCTGTTTCTACAAAATTATGAATCTTGAATTTTCTAATATAATCTTTATATTTAGCATAAGAAATATCATATTCTTCAAATCCCACATTCTCACAGAATAAAAAGAAGTTTTCGTAATCATCTTTTGATACATCATGAACATCATATACAATGATTTCATCAAATAAAGTTAATGTACTATGTACTTGCTCTATATATCTAGCATCTGTAATATAGATATTTTCCTTTCTTGTTAAAAGAAAAATACCTTCTGCTTCTATATTAGTCAAATAACGTATATTCACAGGATTCGTCAAAATTAAACCTTGCAAATTTAAGCTAGACATCTTATTTCTTAACCATTGTATTTTAGCATTCATCTTTTCATCCCCTTACCATTCCAGTAATCCTATTACTAAGGTTACTTTCCAAAAGTATAAAATTAAGTTTATGTATGATACATTCCTAAAGTAAAAATTTGCATCAATATTGTTTTTATTTGTTCAAATGGTACATACATACTAATAAAGGTTGCTATTACAATAAATGGTCCAAACGGTATATACTCATCTGATTTTTTAAGTTTGGTGACTAATAGTACAATGCTAAGTATTGCCCCTATTAGAAAGGAGACTAATGTTATAATGATAATATTCGATAATCCAAAAAATAATCCTAATGCTCCCATTAATTTAACATCGCCAAATCCCATCGCTTCTTTTCCATAAAATATTCCTCCTAGTAATGTAATTACTAAGAAAATTCCTCCGCCTGCTACCATGCCTAATAACATGTTAATGGTAATTGCTACACTTGATAAACCATATAAAAAAGCAAATATGAATCCTACTTCAAATATTGTTAGATTTAATCGGTTTGGTATAATTTGTAACTTGAAATCAATAACAAATACAGATAATAACATAGGGGTTAATATCAAAAATTTGATTAAATCTAAATTCCCAATGATTGTATCTTTTACGCCATATATGTATACCAAAGTCACATATATTACAGCTGTTAAAAACATTATTATATAGTTTGGTTTAAAATTTATTTTATATACACTGATTATATCTTTTGAAAAAACTTTTTTGTATTCTGGTAATCTTTTGTTGGCCCAATCTACTATCTGTCCTACAATTAATCCTAAAATTGCTACTATTACATAATAAAGTATATGTACATCATTAAAATACATTTTTTTCTTCCTTTCTCAAGGCTCATTTCTAGTTTAGAAAACAATTGTTATTTAGCAACTATTTTTTAAACTATTTCTCCTTTGTTGTTCGATTTTTATATCTCTTCTTTATCTTATTCTCTATTGGTCGTTTCCATGCTGTATACCAAAAATCTTTTTCATGAATTGGTTCAACTAATATTGTAAACATTTTACAACGGTTTCCTCCTATAATGTCTGTAAAAATTTGATCTCCTACTACCGCTATATTGTCAGATTTTTCTTTTAGCTCTTTTTGAACTTTTAAAAATCCTGATTTAAATGGTTTTTTGGCTAAATTTCGATAGGCGATTCCTAAGCAATTTGCTACTTCTTCTACCTTTTCCTTATGATTGGTATTTGATAAAATATATAATTTTATCCCTTGACCCTTCATTTCTTTTGCCCAATTAGACACATTTTCTGACATATTTCTTTTATAATCTATTAATGTGTTATCCACATCTAAAATTAATGCTTTTATTTTATTTTTTTGTAAAAAGTCAATTGTAATTTGCTCAACTTTATTGAAATATGCATTTGGATATAATATCATTTTTCCCTCCGATTGCCAAAATATCAAGTATATCTTATCAATTTGCTAGAGGTTTGTCAAGAGGACTACTTTTTATTTAAACAATGAAACAAGAGGGACAGGCAAAAGTGTTTCAAAAACGGAACACTTTTGCCTGTCCCTCTTGTTTCATTTGCAAAATCGATGTCTACCAATTGTTATTGTCATTGGTCTCGACCATATCCACTTATTGGTTGCTGTAGAAGGGTTAAAGTAATAGATTGCACCATAGCTAGGATCCCAACCATTAATAGCATCTTGTGCTGCTTTTTTTGCTGTTGAATCTGGTGATAAATTGATTTGTCCATCTCTTACTGCATCAAATGCTCCAGATGCATAGATGACTCCTGATATAGTATTAGGAAATGAGCTGCTTTTTACTCGATTCATAACTACTGCACCTACTGCTACTTGTCCTGTATATGGTTCTCCTCTCGCCTCTCCATAGATAAGTCTTGCTAATAAATTAACATTGTTGGAATTACTAGAACTTGATGTAGATGAACTTGAGCTATAAATTCCCATAGCTTTTAATGTTGCTGGTCCCGCAATACCATCTGCTGTTAGTCCATTTTTTCTTTGAAAGTATTTTACTGCATTTACTGTTTGCGTTCCATAAATTCCATCCACATTCCCATTATAATATCCCCATCTTTTTAATTTAGTTTGTATTTGTGTTACTTCGCTTCCTCTTGAACCATATTTAGATAAAGCTTCTACCGAATTCTTTTGAAAAAATATACAAAATGCTCCAATACCAATTATTATAAAAGAAATGATACCCATTATTATTATTTTCTTTTTATCTTTTAACATAAACTCACCTTAATTCTAAAAATCCTTTTTACTATTTTTATCATTAAGTTCGTTAATTATACATTTTTGGAAATTTATTTTCAAATTAAGAACAATATTGGCAAAGAATAGATTGCAATCCAATCTGTAAATCAATTATGCCATTTTTATAATTATAATCTAAATCTCTTAAATTTTGCAAAATATCTCGCAATTCTCTTTCTTCAAAGTATTTTGCCTGTATTTTATATTTATTTACCAAAAAAATCTGATTTGGCTTTAACTCTAAGCTTTCTATGATGTCTTTGTTATATTTTAACGCTAGTTTTACTAAATACAACTTTTTAAAATGATTGTATAAAGTAATCAAAATTTTTTGTAATGGCTCCTTCGCATACACTAAATTTTTTAGGACCTCTAATGCTTTGGCAATCTCTTTTTTTCCTAATGTATCGGTTAAATCAAAAATAACACTTTCTAATTTTTTTATTGACAATGCATCAATTGTTTCTTTTTGTATCTTTCCACCTTCTCCTACATATTCAATCAATTTTCGTATTTCATTGATTAAATCCTGCATATTGGTACCACAACATTCTATAAAATATCGCAACATATTCGCTTCTATTTCTACTTGATAACCATTACAAATTGCTTTGATTCTTTTTTCAATTTGAATTGGCTTCTGATAATCAAATTTGCATACTACACCTAATTTTTCTATTGTGGAATATAATGTTTGCTTATTATCTACTTCCTCTTCTACAAAAACTACTATAACTGCATCATTTACAGTCTTCCTATTGTCTATTAAATAATTACTTATTTTTTCTTTTAATTTAGACAATTCTGCGTTTTTTCTTTTTCCTTCTTTTTTGAATAGCCCTGTATTTCTTGCTATTATTAACTTCTTTTCATAACCAAAACTAGGAGTCTCTATATTGGCTATCAGTTCATTACAATTTGTTTCATCTATATTAATATAGTTTATTCCTCTGATACATTCTCCAAATAAATTCTTTATTTTTCTTAAAGAGGTTTCTAGCAAAAATAGTTCTTCTCCATATAATAAATAAAGAGTTTGCAATTTTCCACTTTTTAGTTCTTTTTCTAAATTTTCAATTGATAACATTATTTTTCTCCTAATTTGATAACTTTTGCCAAGTAGTTTTACTCATTGCAACACATAAATTGTACCAAAATAATAGATTACACCTTAGCTAACAACATTGACAGAGTAATAACCATACTTTTTATTTTTTTAGTATAATTCGAAATACCTCTGCTACACTCCAAGCCTGATTTATTGTTCCTTTTGGTAATTGTGGTTTTTTTGAATCATAAAGCTCTGCAATTCCACCAATACACCCATTTCCCAGGATTTCCTTTTGAAATGTTTTTGTTGTTTTGGCAATAAACTTTTCTAATATTTCTTCCCATTCTTTCTTTTCTTTTGAATTTTTAACAGCTTGTACTGTATTTTTTAAGCTATTGTAATATAAACCTAATAACCATGGCCAAGTAATTCCTTGATGATAACTAGTATCTCTTTGTTCTGGACTTCCCTCATATACTTCTACGTAATTTTCTTCTCCTTTGGCTAATGTTTTTAATCCATAACTATTTAGTAATTTCTTCTGAACAGTTGTTAACATTTGATTCGCTTCCCTAGAATTTGGCTCTAAAACAGGATAAGTCAAACTTAGGGCAAATAGTTGATTAGGTCTTATCTTTTTGTCACCAAGTACATCATATAAACATTTCTTTTTTTCATAATAAAATTGCTTGCGAAAAGCTACTTTACAGGATTCTGCTATTCCTTTGTATTTTTTTACCATAATGGAATGTTTAAATTTTTTTGCCAAGTCTGCCATAATTTGATTGGCATTGTACCACAAACTATTTACCTCTACTACTTTTCCATTTCTTGGTGTGATGGCTATGCCATTATATTTAGCATCCATCCAAGTATTTTGTGTTTCTTCTGTTCCACAGACAATTAATCCATCTGCATCTAAATAAATATTATTATTATCTACTTCAATTCCCTGGCAATAATTTTCAATAATTTCTTGCATAACAGGATACATTTTTTCTTTTACAAAATCATAATCTCCTGTATATTGTATATATTTTTGTACTTGTTCAAATAATAATAAAGACGCATCTACACTATTATATAATGGTCTATTATCATAACCAGAATAACCATTTGGAATTAACCCAAATTTTACATCTCTTACCATTGTCAATAATACTTCTCTTGCTATTTTAAATCTCTTTGGAATTAATAACAACCCTTCAAAAGCAATTAAAGTATCACGTCCCCAATCTAAAAACCAAGGATACCCTGCCATAATGGTATGTAGTCCAAAAGTTGGTCTATATACTACAAAATTATCGGCTGCTATTAAATATGTTTTAATTAACTCGTCTCTTTCTATTTCTTTTTTGGTTTTCTTTTCTTTTCTGTTATCAATTAATAAAGAGTTATTAAAGATTTCCCCTAGACGAATTATTTCATTGTTTATAAACTTTTTTACATTTTTCTGTTCTATATTCTCTTCTAATGAACAAATAAACGAGATTTCTTTTTCTTCTTTTTCTGGAATTTCTATTTCATAAACCCCTGGTACAGTATGATTTTCTTTTGGACAAAATCCCCTTTTTTCTTCCTCCAGATAAAACATATTTGAGAAGGTATCATCTTGATGCTCTATATAGGTTCCTTCTGATACTTTCATATAAATTGGTGTGTGTGCATTTTCATCTACGATTAATTTTACTTTTGTTTGCTTTACTGTTTGTTTTACCTTGTAATAATGTTCTGTATTCATCTGATGAAAGTCTCTAAAATTTACAACTGGTGCTAAGGTTAATTTAGCTTTTGTTCCTTCATTTTTAATTTTATAATATACACCAACTGTATTATGTCCATATTCCATACATATCATTTTTGTAATTTCTACATTCTCAACTTTATATTTAAAAATAGGTATGTAATCTCTTCTAAATTCTTCTTGGTATTCATATCCATGAGAAATATAAGATTGACACACATTTGTGTATAGATTATATTTCTTATCTCTTATTTCTATGCTTTCGTCTAATTTAGATAAGATTAGAAATCTTCTAGCTGGTGGTGTTAATGGTGCAATTAACAATCCATGATATTTTCTAGTATTTGCCCCAATAACAGTTGAAGAACTAAATCCTCCTATACCATTTGTTACTAGCCATTCTTTCTTTAGTCCTTCTTCTAAATTTAACTTTTCCTTCGTAATTCTCATATTTTATCCCTCTTTATTTTTTTTGAGTCCCCTTGCACTCTTCGGCTTTACATTTTTAGGTGTAGTTTGCGTTTTTTTCTTGGTTGTTTTCTTTTGCTTCTTAATCGGCTCTTTTTGCATTTTTAATTTAGCTTTCTCATCTGCTTCACGAATTGATGCAATTCTATCACTATATTTATTACTAAATTTGCTTTTACCTCTTTTATCAACAATGTGTTTTCCTTTTTCTTCTTTTTTCCTTTTCTCTTTTTTCTCCATAGATTTTTTAATCTTATTAATTCTTTTTTCTTCTCTTAATTTCGTGTTTAGCATTAAATATTGTGGATCATTTTGCTTATCTTGATATTTTAAATCATCACAAATTAATTCAATAATAGAAGATGCAACTAGATTTGGGTCATGTCTAATATGGTCATTTGCTATCATCGATAAATTTCTTTGTAAAAATCTAATTCCTTTTACTTTTTCAATATCTTGTTCTACTAAGTCTTGTCCTTCTAAATTATATTTTTTAATAAATTCTGGTATAATTTCTCCTGTATCATAAATACAATAATCCACAATTCCATTTCCACAATGTTCCACTATAGCTTTCAAATGGTCTGCTACACTATAATTATCTGTTTGTCCTGGTTCTGTCATGATATTACTTACATATACTTTAATAGCAGAGCTTTGCTTGATTGCTTTTGCTACTCCATTTACTAATAAATTTGGTATAACATTTGTATATAAACTTCCTGGTCCTATAATAATACAATCTGCCTTTTTAATTGCTTCTATTACGCCTAATGTAGGTCGACAATTAGATGGATTTAATAAAATACGATTTATTTTCGTTATTTTTTCTGATACTACTTCTGGAATTCTTGATTTTTCTTCTACCATATAACCATTTGCTAATTCTGCTACAATTTTCATTTCGTCTAATGTAACTGGTATAACTTTTCCAATCATATTTATTACTTCATTACTTTTTATTATAGCATCTTCAAAGTTCCCATTTATTTCTTTCATGGCAGAAAAATAGATGTCAGAAAAGCTAAATCCTTTTAATTTTCCTTTTGTAAATTCATAATTAAATAATTTGTTAATTTCTTCTTCTCTTGAAGCCAAAGAAACAACACTATCTTTTATATCTCCTAATGGTAACAATTCTAATTCTTTTCTTGCGTTGGTAGCTCCTTCTCCATAATCAGAAACGGTTACAATTGCTGTTACATTACTTGTATAATTTTTAATTCCAGCAAGTACAGTGTTTAATCCTGTTCCTCCTCCAATTACTACAATATTAGGACCTTGGTCATACACTGTTTTATTAAATATTAGTGATTTTACATTAACATTGTTTTTATTTTCCATACGGTCATCTGTTGATTCAATTAAAACTTCTAATGTTCTTTTGTTTAAGAAAATTAATCCTAATACAATAGAAATAAATCCTAATACAAATATAATGACTACTTTCCCAACCTCCTGGAAGGAAATTTCCTTCATTACTAATATCTCTGCTAATCCATAACAAGCTAATAAAATGCCAATTAGGACTAAAAATATCCATCTTTTCATTTTATTACTTGACTTAAACCACTGCATAAAACCTTTCATTATTAATTTCATTCCTCTCTTTTTGGTCACTTTTGGGACAGGCACAACCTATCCATTTTTGGGACAGGTTAACTAATCCCATCTTATTTTTCTCCTACTACTTCGATTTCTAGCTCTATCTGTTTCTCGAATTTTTCATATACTTTTTCTTTTACATATTCTATCAAAGCTAAGACATCTTTTGCTGTTGCTTTTCCTTTATTTATGATAAACCCACTATGTTTTATAGATACCTCAGCATCTCCTATTGCATATCCTTTTAAACCTGCTTCATCAATTAACTTTGCTGTTATAAAATCATTTCCTCTTTTAAATGTACTACCTGCATTTGGATGTTCTATTGGCTGTTTTTCTCTTCTATAGGTTGCAAATTCATCCATTTTGGCTTTTATTTCTTGTTTTTTTCCTTTTTGAAGGTGTAATATTACTTCTGTAATAATGTATTTTTCCTTTTTGAATAAACTACTTCTATAATCAAATTGCAATTCTTTGTTTGTGAATTCTTTTTCGCTTCCTTCGTAATTTAGGCATTTAACACTTTTTACAATATCCTTCATTTCTCTACCATATGCACCTGCATTCATTCTTACTGCTCCTCCTATAGTTCCTGGTATTCCTGCTAATTCTTCTAGTCCTGTTATTTCTTTTTGTAAACATATTTGTGCTAGTTTTCCTAGTTTTTCTCCTGCACCTACTGTAATTTGAATTATGTTTTTCTTTTCTTGAATATCGATTTTTCTTAATTTTATCATTAATGTAATTCCTTTTATTCCTTGATCTGATACTAATAAGTTGCTACCATTTCCTATAACTGTCATTGTTATATTTTTCTGTTTAGCAAATTCTAATATCTCTTTTAAGTCTTCCATTTTATCTATTTTAATCAAACATTCTGCTGGTCCCCCAATTTTAAAAGTAGTATATTTTCCCATTGGCTCATGATAAAATATCTTTTCTTTTGCAATTTTTAAATTCTCGATTTGACTCTCAATTTCCAAAAAATCACATCCTATTCTTATTCTAGTATATTTTATTGGTATTGTCCTTTAAACATAACTCTATTTTTATTTTTTTATTCTACTATAAATCAAGGAAAAAAGCAAGAAAATGACTTAATTATTCATAGTAATTGGTAGCAATTCAAAGATAATTTACTTTTATTAAAAAGTTTAAATTTTTTTTATCTATAACTCCTATTTGCCAATTGTGTGTGATTGTATAACAGGAATGTTACATGTTAAAAAACAAAATATCTTTGGTAAAAACAAGATTGAATCTCTTTAAAACAGAGATAAGAAAAGCTAATACCTAAATTCATAATTTACTTTTGAAATCAATATATTGTAATATACTATTATTAAAAAGAGGTTTTATATGATGGCAAAAACAAATTTTTATGTTATAAAATTAAAAAGAAATTTACTACCAATTCTATTTTTGAGCTTTACTTTTTGTCTATTAATTTTTTCAAAAAGTAATCTTCCTGCTGTAAAATCAGGATTATCTTTATGGGCTAATTCAGTGGTTCCTTCTCTATTTCCTTTTTTTGTTGCTACTGAATTATTAATGCATACTAATATTATTTCACTATTAGGTAATACATTAAATGGCTATATGAAACCATTGTTCAACATCCGAGGTGAAGGTGCTTTTGCTTTTATTATGGGAATTATTAGTGGCTATCCTATGGGGGCAAAAATTGCTAGTAATTTTAGAGAAAATAATATTTGTAGTAAAGAAGAATGTGAAAGATTACTTAGCTTTACCAATAATTCTGGTCCTTTATTTATTATTGGAACAGTTGGTATTTTGATGTTTAAAAATACAACCATTGGTCTTTTATTATTTGTCACTCATTTGCTTGCTTGTTTAACAGTTGGCTTTATTTTTCGTTTTTGGAAAAAAGATAAAAATACATTTCTTAACCAGCCTCACACTAGCCATTCCAAACCCATACAAAAAACTGCATCTTTTTCTAATTTAGGTGAAATCTTAGCAGACAGTATTACCAGTAGTATTTCTACTATTCTTCTAATTGGTGGATTTGTTATTCTTTTTTCGAGTATTATTTCTATTTTTAAAGCCAGTGGCTTGCTAGATAGTTTAACTGTTTTATTAAATCCTGTCTTTCAATTTCTAACTATTGATATTAGTTTTATTCAAGCACTATTAACAGGAATATTGGAAATTACAAATGGCATTAATGCACTCTCTTGTATCGTATGCAAGAAAATTTCCTTTAACATTGTCTTTACTGCTTTTCTGCTTGGATTTGGTGGAATCTCTGTACTTCTTCAAGTTTGGAGTATAACCTCTAAAACAGATTTATCGATTAAACCTTATGTGTATGGCAAACTATTACATGGATTATTGGCTGCTTTTTATACTTATTTACTTATCTCTATTTTTCCTTTTTTAAATTTTGACTTATAAGTTGTTATATCCTAGATTTTTTATCATATATTAAAAGTAAGGAGTTGATTGAAATGGAACGAGATTTTAATAATGGATTTATGCCACCTTACATGGATTATAATATGCCTCCACCTACTATGGATATGAATGAAATGATGATGCAATATGAACAAGCTTGTAGCTATTATCGTTATCTATGTATGCAAATGGATTATAAAATTAAATGTAAAGAATATGAAAAGATGTGTGGACGGACACACAAACGAAAGAAGCAATCGAAAAATAGAATAAGAAATGTAGCCTTAATACTATAGATAAAGATACCAAAAATAAAGAATTCTAAAACGAAAGCCATAAAAAATCCTGTTTTTCAAGAATTGTTATGGCTTTCGTTTTAGAATTTTTTAACATTTATACAAAATAGCACAGAATGAATAAAAAGTAAACAAAATTGTAAGAATATCTACCTTCTCTATCTTACAAAACAAAAATAAATTAATACTATGATACCTAAAGCAATTCTATAATAGCCAAAGACCTTAAAATCATGTTTCTTTATGTAATTCATTAAAAATTTTATAACTAATACAGATACTAGAAAAGAAACTATCATACCCACTAATAAAATCATTAGTTCTATTCCTGTAAAATGAAATCCAAATTTTACTAGTTTTAGCAAACTTGCCCCTAACATAGTTGGTATCGCTAGATAAAATGTAAATTCTGCTGCGTTTGGTCTTGTTAATCCTATTAAGAGTCCTCCTATAATAGTTGCCCCTGAACGTGATGTTCCTGGAAATATAGCTGCTAATAATTGAAATATTCCAATCATAATAGCATCTTTATAAGTAATTTGCTTATTTTCTTCTTTTGTTTTTTTATGGTGTTTCGTTTTATTCAAGTTTTCAACTATAATAAATGCAATTCCAAATATAATTAAAGCAAGTGCTATACAAAATGGATTGTAAAATAAAGCTTCAAATACTTCATCAAAAAATATTCCTATTATGGCTGCTGGTACACAAGCAACTAAAATTTTCATCCATAATATCATGATATCTTTATTAAAATAAGATAAGACACCTGTTGGTTGAATTGCTTCTTTTTTATTTTTTGTGATTGGCCATATTTTATTCCAATACAATAATACTACTGCTAAAATAGCACCAAATTGAATTACCACTTGGAACATATTCCAAAATTCTGGTGATACTTGTGTAAATTTTACAAACTGCTCTACTAATATTAAATGCCCTGTACTACTAATAGGTAGCCATTCTGTTATTCCTTCTACCATTCCAAATAAAATGGATTTTACTACTTCTATCAACATTTTCTTCTTCCCTTCTTAATACTTGAAATTTTTTGATAAGATAATTACTTTTTATAAATCTCTTTTAAAATGTTATAAATGGTATCTTTTATAAATTCTGCTGTTGTAACTGGTGCTACTTTTCCTGGTAAAGCTAATGCCCAAACTAATTTTAAGCCTCTTTCTTTTGCTGTTTTCTTATCAATTCCACCTGGATTGGATGCTAAATCAATCAACAAAGCTTCTTCATTTACATATTGTAATCTTTCTGAGGTTAATATCAAATGTGGAACGGTATTGATTATAATATCATATTGTGATAAATTTTCTCCTAATGCATTGATATTGGTACTCTTATGTCCATATGTTTTAATCCAAGCTAAGTCTTCATCCTTTCTAGCGGCACAAGTAACATTAGCAGATAAGCCTGCCATTTTTCCAGCTAATACTTTTCCAATTCTTCCAAACCCTAAAATTAGCACATTGCTTCCATGTATAATTTTATTGGTATTTGATACAGCAATTTCAATTGCTCCTTCTGCTGTTGCTATTGTATTTAATACTGCTAATTCCTCTCTTTTCATAATGTCAATTATTTCAATATATTCATCATTTGCTAAATCATATATTTGTGGTGTAATACTTCCCGCTATTAGAATTTTAGCATTCATTCCATGCATCAATTCTCGAACAGATATTGTCTCATCACTAAATGGACTGTTAATTTCTTTCCCATTACTTGAAAATGGTATTGGTCCTATTACAATTTCTGTGTTTTGAAGTGCTTGATTTAACTTTTCACAAAATATAATATTTTCCCTATTTTTTAATTCTTCTGCTTTTTCTAACCCATATGTGTAGATTTTGTTTCCTTCCCCTGCTAACATTTTTGCTAACTTTATAATCCTTAAATCTCCACCAATGATTGCAAAATTTGTACTCATAAAATTTTCCCTCCTTATCTATGTTTAGTATATTTCTATTTATCAATTTTATGAGTTTTATTTTGTCAATTTTTCATTACCCATAAGAATTACCAATCTTTTCATGCTTTCATTTAACATGTATGTATTATTGGAAGTAATACTTTGTATGTCACAACTACTAAAAATTTCCATTTGGCTATTTCAATTACATTCTTAAAATTCCTTTTGACTTTCCTGTTCTTGCATCTTTTTTTCTTGTTCTTGTGTCCTTTTTGGTTTTCCAGAAACATTTTTCCTCAATAATTTGATGTCATTGTAACTTAAACTTCTTGTTATTTCACTCATTTCTTCTAAGTGTTCTTTTGCTTTGCTTTCTTTTTGTTTTAATTTTCTGATTTCCTCTTTTTGAGCTGGCTCTTCTAAATTAAATGGTATTGAAATTCTAGCCATTATTGGTATAAAAATAGGGTCTCTTTTTACCTTTTCTACTATTTTTTTAGAATTGCTATCAATTGCTGTATTAACATATTTGATAGCCATATCTTTGTCTCCTTTTATTAAGTAGATTTTGGCTAATTCATAATATGCATCTGCTGATAATTCTTCGTCTTCTATTGTTTGTAAAAATCTTTTTTCTGCTTCTTCTAAATCTTTATAAATTAAGGCTATTTCTGCTAATGAATATTTAGCGTTATATAAGAGAGAATTAATCTCTGCTGCTTTTTCATAACATATTTTAGCATTCTGAAAGTCATTTAACATTGTGTAGGCGATTCCAAGATTATAATTTAATTCATAGCTTACTGGATGATATCTTAAAGCATCTTGATAAATATTAACTGCCTCTTTGTACATTTCCTTTTCAATTAAGATTTCTCCTAATAATTCTGTCGCCTTGTACATTTCTGGCTTTTTGTTTAACAAGTTAAATAACATTTCAGATGCTTCCTCTTTTTTCTCTAACTGGTTAAGCAATTCTGCTACTTTGTAATAAGAATCATAATCTTTTTTATTTAAATCTATGGCTTGTACATACTCATCTATGGCTTTTCTCATACCACCTTCTAGCTCATAAATTTCAGCTAACATTCTATGTGCTTTATAGGAATTTGTATTTTTTTCTATCAAATCAATTAATGCTTGCTTAGCTTTCTTGTTATCTCCGAAAAATAAATGTAGTTTTGCTTTCCTAATGTAGACTATTTCAAAAAGGGTGGTTTCTCTTTTTTCTAATATAATAACTGCTATTGGAAGTATAATGGATAACATATATTTTAAAATCACAAATACTATGTTTAGCTTAATTGTAAACAATACTTCCACAAAATTAAGGGCAATTCCTATTGCTTCTAAAACTAAAATTGCTACATAAGTTGTATCATTATTTCGAATCATACGAAAAAACATAGATACAAATATTGCAAATGAAATAACTGTAAATATTAATTGTTCTATTACCATTTTGTTTTCTCCTTCTTTTTAACATTTCTATTTTATTCCATTTTTCGTCATTTGTCTAGTTCTGTTATAGAAAAATCAAATATTTTCTGGTCAATACAAGGTGTCTCATTCATTTTCATATAATGCTTCATAAATTTTATAATCTCTTAATATTTTTCTCACATAATGATTCGTTTCTTTATAAGGGACTTTCTCGATGTCTGTTCCATCTTTTTGAATCATTCCTTTTTCAATCCATCCATCTACAGTTCCAATTCCAGCATTATAAGCTGCTAAAGCTACTTCTTTATTTTGGTAGCGTTGCATAAGAGTAGCTAAATAACAAGTTCCTATTTCAATATTTTTATCAATATCATAAAGCTCTTCTTTTATGTTATCTGAATCAATTGGGATTCCATTCTTTTTAGCAACATCTTTTGCTGTTTCCTCCATCAACTGCATTAAACCAACAGCACTTCGATGTGAAACAGCTTTTTTATTAAAATTGCTTTCAGCTTTTATTACTGCAAAGATGAGGTTTTCCTCTATTTGATATTTTTCCTCATACTTTGCTACGACTTCTTGATATGTTTTTGGATACATCTTCTTTAGTAAATTATCCTTAAAAAATAGAAAAACAACTATAATTACTATTAATAATAAAATCGCTATTATTCGTTTTTTGTTTTTCACACGCACTCTCTCCTTGTCCTTATTTGCAATCATACCAATTTGTAGCCTCTGCTATATCTGCTATTAATGGTACTTCTAATTGTATAGCTGATTCCATACTTTCTTTTAGTATCTCTTTGATTTCTTCCTTTTCTTCTTTTGTTGCTTCTATCATCATTTCATCATGAACTTGTAAAACTATTTTGGATTGTAGTTCTCTTTTCTGAATCTCTTGTTTCACCTTTATCATAGCAATTTTCATGATATCTGCTGCTGTTCCTTGTATTGGTGTGTTCATAGCTGCTCTTGAACCAAATTGCCTTACCATATAATTGTTTGATTTTAACTCTGGTATATATCTTCTTCTATGGAATAATGTTTCTACGTACCCTTCATCTGTTGCTTTTTTTGTTATATCTTCCATAAAAGATTGGATGCCTACATACTCCTCTAAGTATTCTGTGATATATTGTTTTGCTTTTTTTCTTGCAATTCCGAAGTTGTTCTCCTAATCCGAAATCACTAATTCCATAGACGATTCCAAAATTAACAGCTTTTGCATCACTTCTTTGCTCTTTTGTAACTTCTTCTAATGGAATTTTAAATACTTTTGATGCGGCTTGTTTATGGATATCTTGCCCTTCTCTAAAAGCTTGTATCATATGTTGGTCTTTTGATATGTGTGCTAATACTCTTAATTCAATTTGAGAATAATCGGCATCTACATATATTTTTCCTTCTTCTGGCTTGAATACTTTTCTTACTCTTTTTCCTAATTCAAATCTAGTTGGTATATTCTGAAGATTTGGCTCGGTTGAACTAATTCTTCCTGTTGCTGTTATAGTTTGATGAAAGAAAGAGTGTATCCTTTTTGTTTTAGGATTAATATATTGTTTTAGTCCTTCTACATAAGTAGAGTTTAGTTTCATTAATTGTCTATACTCTAAAATTTGTTCAATAATTGGGTGTTCTTTTTTTAGTTTTTCTAATACATCAACATCTGTGGAATAACCACTCTTAGTCTTTTTTACAACTGGCAATTTCATTTCTTCGAAAAGGACTTCTCCTAATTGTTTTGTAGAATTTATATTGAATTCTTTTCCTGCCATCTCATATATAATTTGAGTCAAGCTTTCTAATTTATCTGTTAACTCTTTTCCAAATTGATTTAGTTCTTCTTCATCTACATACATACCATTCCATTGCATTTCTGATAGCACTTCAATAGTTGGCATATCAATTTCATAAAATAACTTTAAAGCTTCTATTTCTTCTAATTTCTTTAAGGTAATTTGTTTGATTTGACTAATAGCATAACTATACAAAGCATATTTTTCTTGTTCTTTCTTATTATTTTCTGTTTGTTCTGTCTGTATTGTATCAAATAAGTTAATCTGCTGTTGTTCTTGTTCCTTCCCTATTAAATCACATACATTAATATTTAGATATCGTTCCATTAAACTTTCTATTTCTAATTTATTATTGGTTGGGTTTAAAATATAGGCACTAATTGCAATATCATATTCCATACCCTTAAAATTAATTCCTACTTGTTTTAATAAAATATAGGTTTTTGTTAAATTAATACTAATTTTCTTTATCTTATCACTTTCAAAAATCTCTTTAAATGCCTGGATCTCTTGCTCATTTTTCATATTCATGTAAATGGCTTCCTTCGTTTCTTCATTAAAAATTGCTAAGCCACTTATTTTTTCTTTTATAATTTTCTCAGGATTTCTATCTTCACTTGTATGAAGATAGAAAATCATTTGTTTTTGATTTTCTATTAATTTTATAATCTCTTTATCTGATTTATCTACTATTTGAAATAAATCTTTTGCCTCTAGCTTACTTTCCTCTTTTTCATGTAATGAAAATCGGTCGATATAACGATTAAAATTTAGTTCTTTGAATTTATCAAATACTCTTTTTTTGTCCCATTCTTCTACTTTAAAATCTTCTAATGTATCTTGAATTGGCACTGCTAGATTAATGGTTCCTAATGTTTTGGATAAAAAAGCTAATTCTTTATTGTTTTCTATTTTTTCTTTTTGTTTTCCTTTTAACTCTGCTTCTCCCTTATCTACTTTTTCATATAGATTTTCAATAGATCCAAACTTTTGAATTAAGGATAGTGCCGTTTTTTCCCCTACACCTGGTACTCCTGGAATGTTGTCAGATGTGTCTCCTTGTAAGCCCTTTACATCAATTAATTGTTTTGGTTCTAATCCATAAGTATCCATTATTCTTTGTCGATTATACTCATCTGTTTCTGTTTTTCCTCCCTTTGTATGGGGAATTCGAATGGTTATTTTATCGGTTGCTAATTGAAAGGTATCTCTATCTCCTGAAAGAATTATAACTTCTAAGCCTTGCTTTTCTCCATAACGAGATAATGTTCCCAATATATCGTCTGCTTCATATCCTTCCATTTCCACAATATCAATCTTCATTGCCTTTAAGATATCTTTTATAATTGGCATTTGGTCTGCTAATTCCTGTGGCATACCTTTTCTGGTCGCTTTATATCCCTCATAAAGTTTATGTCTTGCTGTTGGTGCTTTTAAATCAAAAGCAACTACCATATATTCTGGATTTACCTCTTCTAATAATTTAAACAAAATTGCTAAAAATCCATATACTGCATTGGTATATTTTCCATCTTTAGTGGTTAGCATTTTGCTTCCCATAATTCCATAAAAAGCTCTATTCATTATACTGTTACCATCTACTAATACTAATTTGCCCAAAACATTTTCCTCCTATCTAGGTAATCCTTCCTATTTTCATCTAATTTTTGAAACACTTAAGACCTGTCCCTATTGTTTCATTTTTTGATTTACAATATATGTTCCTAAACTTCCTACTACAAATATAAATGTGAATGGCGTTCCGTTTCTCCACCCTTCGCCATATGTTAAAAAGATACTATTGGCAAATTGGCTTATTAATGCTATTTGTGGTATCCATTTTATATTTTCTGCACTTTGCCACATTAAAAGTGGAAAGAGCCACATGATATACC
>CAPBNZ010000019.1:19877-25291 GCA_948585895.1 uncultured Clostridia bacterium
AGTAAGAATAGAAATGCCATGATAAAGTAATTTGCTTTTTTCATTTCCGTTCTAAATTGTATTTCTTTCTGATTTAATAATATGACACACGTAAAGAAATAGATAATGGTAAAAGCACCTAATAACACATGATTTACAGTTGATGCTGATAGTGTTGGTTCTTTAAAATATTCAGTTAGAATAATATAAAAACTTTTTGCTAATTTTTGTTGCTGAATGAACAATCCACTTAATACTTGCCCATCTTTTATATAAAATAAATAAGGAATTAACAAAACCATTAAAAATAAACAACCATATTGTATACATCTTCCCCACCTTTTTAAGGTTTTTTCAGTCCTAAAATAGTATATTATTACAAATGGCAATAGTATAATGGCAAAATACTTTATTGCTGTTGCTACAGCTAGAAAAACAATACTTACTACTAAGTTTTTCCTTTTTACTAAAAAATATAATGCTAATATTATAAATAATACTACAAACATATCATTGTGAACACATCCAATTCCTTCTATTAGAATGAAAGGATTTAATCCATATATTAATGTAAATATTTTTTTGTTTGATATTTTCCATATTAAATAACAATTACAAAGATGCACCAATACATTTACTAACTTAAATACAAATAATCCAAAATCTATATTCCCAAAAGATACACTTGCCACTAATTTACAAATTAATGTCCAAACTGGACCATAAACAACAGTTGAATCTGCCCAGTCATTGCAGTATCCTTGTGCTAATATGGTATCTATTTGTAAGTAATGACAATTGTCTCCTTGTTCTACATATTCTTTTATGGTTGTATAATAAGGGTTTTGATGGTAAATACTATCTAATCTTCCAACTCCTAAATAATAAAATACATCTGAACAGGTAAATGGCAAAACTGCTACAAATATTAAAGCTATGATTGCAATAAATAAAAACATTTTCTTTGTAGTTTGAAATAATTTTTTTCTATTTTTTACAATACGAAAGTACAGAATTGATAATATGGCTAATACAAAAATGTATAATAATGTTTGTGTCACTCTACTTACTTGTGCATTGTATAAAAATTGAAAATAAGGCCCAAATTGGAAAATAGTTTTATTCTGGATTAAGTAAATTACAGATGGCATGGCAAATACAATACTTGCTATGACAAATAAGATTTTCATTACATGATTCGTTTTATTTTGTTTACTTTCTGTCAATTGATTTCTCCTTTATCTTTCTTTTTGTTATTATCCCAACTTATTGTTTTTTCTTAAGATTCTTCTAAATTTAAAGTAGAATATCTTCTACTTTTCTATTTGATTACATATTGTAAAAATCCTTTTAATCCTTCTACTATATCTTCATAAGTTTTATCAAAATCTCCTGTATACCATGGGTCTGCAATATTTCTTGGTTTACTTGAATAATCTAATAATTTAGATATTTTATTTTCTTTGTCCTCACCAATTATTCTTTTTATATTGGCTACATTTTGTTCTTCCATACCAATTATATAGTCAAATGTTTGATAATCCTGCTTTGTTATTCTTCTAGCAATATGATTCCCACATTCTATATTCATCTGCTTCAACTTATTTTTTGTGCCATAATGTATGGTATTTCCTACTTCTTCTGTACTTGTTGCTGCAGAGTCTATATAAAATTCTTCTTCGATTCCGTTTCTTCTTTACCATATCTTTTAATACATATTCTGCCATTGGTGATCTACATATATTTCCCAAACATACAAATAATACTTTTATCATAAACTCTCCTTATATAAATTCATAAATTGAATTATGTAATATTCTTAGTAGTTTTTTATACTTCTCCAAAATATACTCCACTACCACTATTTTTAAATCTATCCACATTCAAATTATATCCTTTAATTAGATATTCTTTTATTAATTTATTAGCCCATATTCTAAATTGAATACCACGAATTCATTTTACACGATATCCAACTGATATAATTAAATCTAAACTATAAAATTTTGTTTTGTATTTTTACCATCTGAAGCAGTTATACTAACTTTAAATTTTATAGCATACGCTTCTCCCATTAAAGCAATATTCCCAAAATAAAAATCTGTTAATTTCATATCTGTAAAAAAATGTAATCTGCTATACTTATTATTTATACATATTTGTTGTACTAATTTTGCCTTTAGATTTTTAAATCCTTTTTTAGGCATTTTTGTAGATATTGGATTTGATATTATATCTATTAAATCTGTTGACTTAGATGGTATAAGTAAACCTTTTTTATAAATATTTTTTATATCATATATTCTCGTTGCATGAATAACTATTATTTTATAATATCAATCACCTTTTGTGTTAAAAATGTATCATAATCTAAAGAAAACTCTTCATTATCTTTGCAAAATTTTTTAAACTCTATTGGATATGTATTTGTATCATTTATATCAATAAAATCACTCATATACTATTTCCTTTTAATTTCTCTCTATCTTTTCTAATTAGCTTGCTGTAGCGCTCGCCGTTCTGAAAAAATACACCCACAATACTTTTGCCTATATAGCCCCATTTCTTTTGCTTTAGCTTGTCCCTGTCGAAATCCAACTCTAAAATCACGATATAAAAATTTAATACTATATTTCTTTGCCATTTCCTCCCCTATCGTTATTAATGCTTCGTGATTTTGATAGGGACTAATTAATAATGTTGTAGAAAAACTATCATATCCATTTTTTTTTGCATATTGGGCTGTTTTCTCGAGACGAACTGGATAGCAGTAATCTTGGCATCTTGTTTCTAAATTATTTACTACTTTCTTGCAAAAGTCTTTTAATCCATAATCTTCTTCAAAAATGGCTTCTACTTGTATCGTTTTCGTATACTCTTTCAAGCAATCTCTTCTTGCTTTATATTCCATATATGGATGTATATTAGGATTAAACCAATAAATAGTTGGCTCTATTTTTTCTTCTCTTAACGTGTCAATACAATATACACTACATGGTGCACAGCATGTGTGCATTAAAAGTTTCATTATTTTCCTCCATTTTTTACTTTCTATCCATTAGGAAATGTCTCCAATGCAATATTCATAACCTAAATGTTGATATGCTGGTGGTAATGCTTTTCTTCCTCTTAGTGTTCTTGCTATAAAACCTATTTGGATTAAGTATGGTTCATAAACATCTTCTATGGTGTCTATTTCCTCTCCTACTGTTACTGCTAGTGCTTCTATGCCAACTGCTCTACCTCCATATTGAACAATCATGGTTTCTAGTAGCTTTCTATCTATTTCATCTAGCCCAATCTCGTCAATTTCTAGTTTATTCAAAGCATGTTTTGCTATTTTTAAAGTAATATCTCCATCTCCTAGTACAATTGCATAATCTCTTACTCTTTTTAATAATCGATTGGCTATTCTTGGTGTTCCTCTCGATCTTCTTGCAATTTCTTTTGCTGCTGTTTCTTCTATATTTACTTCCAGTATTTTACTTGATCTTTTTACAATCGTTGTTAAATCCTCTTCTGAATACAATTCTAATCTATGGACAATGCCAAAACGATCACGAAGTGGTGTTGTTAAAGCTCCTGCTTTTGTTGTTGCTCCTATTAATGTAAATTTTGGTAAATCTAATCGTATTGACCTACTGCTAGGTCCTTTTCCAATCATAATATCTAATGTATAATCCTCTAAAGCTGGATAAAGAATCTCTTCTACACTTTTGCTTAATCGGTGAATTTCATCAATAAATAATACATCAAATTCAGAAAGATTTGTCAATAAAGAAGCCAAATCACCTGGTTTCTCAATTGCTGGCCCAGAGGTTATCTTAATATTTGAATTCATTTCATTGGCAATGATATTGGATAATGTTGTTTTTCCTAGTCCAGGAGGACCATATAATAAAATATGGTCTAAAGGTTCCTTTCTTTTTTTAGCAGCTTCTATGTAAATTTTCATATTCTCTTTTACTTTATCTTGCCCTATATACTCATTTAACACTTTTGGTCTTAAAGAATTCTCCAATTTCTCTTCCCCTTGGCTTTCTAGTCCTGGGGTAACAATTCTTTCTTCCTCCATAATCTCCTCTCTTTCTTCTTGTTTTTAAACCTATCATCTATCTCTATTAGTCGCCATTGGTTCCAGGTTCGCCATTGGTTCCGGGTTTAAATGGGGATAAAAAATAAGGTAATTTTTAAGATAAAATAAATAATGGATAATCCCCATTTAAACCCGGAACCAATGGCGAACCTGGAACCAATGGCGACGATAGCGACGGAACCGATGGGAATCTAACAATTTTCTATAAAATCTTCTATTATTTTTAACATTTTATCATGATTTTGTGTGTATTTTTTTGGTTTAAACTGTTCTGCTTGTCTAATTGCTTTTTCTAATTCTTCTATCCCTTGTATTCCAACGATATATCCTTTTTGATTAAAAACCTCTACAATTTGGGTCTGATGATTATTTACATGTTCTTCATATTGATGAAGTCTTGGTACTGCTATTACTTTTTTATTTTTAGTGATACATTGTAAGATAGACCCCACTCCACCATGAGTTATGATTAAGTTTGCTTGATTTTGCAAATTTTCTAATTCTTCTTTTGGAATAAAGTCAAGTATTTTCATGTTTTCTGATGTATATTTGGTATATCCAGCTTGCACAACTACTTCTTCTTTTATAACTTGACTTTGTATTAATCTTTCTATTTCCTCTAATAATCGATGAAAATTATTATTTTGTGTTCCTAATAATACTAATATCATTAATAAATTGAACCTCCATATATCGCTTTTGGATAGATTTTAAGCATTTCTTCCCATTGTACTATAAATAAGTCTGCTATTGGATAGATTAGTCTTCCTGTTGCTGTTTTTGTATGGGTATTAGCAAAAGTTTCTATATAAATTATTTTGCTCCCTAATATCTTTCCTAAATAACACATTGGTCCTGCTGTATGTGTTCCTGTTGTTACAATTACCTTTGGTCTTAATTTCAGGTACAGATAGATTGTTTTTAGGCAAAGATAAATATATTTAAATATATAAGTAAACAACTTCGCTCTTGTTCCATAGGGCAGAAAATATACTTTATCTCCATATTTTTGCTTTAAGCTCTCATTTACTTTGTCTTTTTCTGTTATAATGTGATAATCATATTTTTCAAATAGTGTTGATAATTGCATAAGTTCGTTTAAATGTCCTCCTGTACTTGAAATAAATAATACTTTTTTTTTCATTTTTTATCTCATTCCTTATTTTTCTTAGGATAATTTTTGGCATCTTTATTATATCTTTTTTTTATTGATATGTCTAGTAAAAACAACAAAAGCGACATGATTAAATTTTTTGTGCTTCTAAATTACTTACATGTGGCATTTTATTCACCTGCGAAAATTTCCTAGATATTTCCTAAATAAAGTATTTAATTGTAT
>CAPBNZ010000019.1:25363-26545 GCA_948585895.1 uncultured Clostridia bacterium
TATGATTAAAGTTTTTCTTATCATTCTTACATTGTATTGTTTTTCTATTTGCGAATTATTTTTTATTGTATCTGTGCTTCTTCTTTCCATACAAATGCCCAATTACTTCTTCCTTTATGCATTACATACAATTCTATTATACTTATTTACTGAAAGGATATACCTCAACGTCTGTTTACATTTCCTTTATGATTACGCTCTTGGATGTGCTTTTTTATATACACTTTTTAAGCCTTCATCTTGAAATTGCATATAGACTTGTGTAGAAGAAATATCAGAATGCCCTAACATCGTTTGAATGGCTTTTAAATCTGCACCATTTTGTAAAAGGTGTGTTGCAAATGAATGCCTTAAAACATGTGGTGTAATATCTTTTGTGATATGGGCTTGTTCTTTATAATATTTGATGATTTTCCAAAATCCTTGTCTGGTTAATCTACTTCCATTGATATTAACAAACAAAGCTGGTTCTTCTTCTGTTTTTACTAAAATATCTCTTGCCTCTTCTACATATTCTTTTAGCGCTTTTAATGACATGGTTCCTAGTGGGATATTACGTTGTTTGCTACCATGTTTGCAAATTACATAACCTTCTTCTAAGTTAACATCTTCTATATTTAAAGAAATAATTTCTGTTACTCGCATACCTGTTGCATAAGCAAATTCAAGCATAGCTTTGTCGCGAATTCCTTTTAAATCAATGTCCTTTGGTTGTTCTAATAACAATTCTACTTCTTTTGATGTTAATACACTTGGAACTCTTTTTTCAATTTTTGGTGATTGAATGTTATGTGTTGGGTCTGCTTTTACTTTTTTATTTTTTAATATAAATTGGTAAAAAGAGCGTATTGATGCAATACACCTAGATATACTAGATGCTTTTTTTCCTTCTTCTTGTAATTCTCGAATGTAATCTTTCATGTCATCTTCTTTTACTCTATTATAATGAAGTTCACATGCTTCTAAGTATCTCCTAAATTGTTTTAAATCTCTTTTATAAGATTGTAATGTGTTTTGTGATAATTTTTTGTCATTCTCCAAAAAATCAAAAAAATACTTTAACTGTCTTTCCATTTATTTCCCCTACCTCTTGTTATAATTTAAAATAATCTATTTACATAAACTATATATGTTATATCAAACAATTTTTAAAATGTAAATAGATTTTTAAAATTTTTTTAA
>CAPBNZ010000020.1 GCA_948585895.1 uncultured Clostridia bacterium
CGGGAAAAAGAAGAATAAAAAAATGAAACAGTTAAGACCTGTCCCTTTTGTTTCAAATCAAATATTAAATCTTATTTATCCACCAATATGTGGAATATGTGGAAAACTTAATCCCGATTTTTTATGTCACAAGTGTGAAAAATTATTAGAATCGCAAGGAAAGTTTAAGATTGAAAAACAACTAAATACCAGTTATTATTTCAAAGAGCATTTATATATGTTTGAGTATCAGGGAATAATAAGAAAAATTATCTTAAATTATAAGTTTAAAGATAAAGCATATTTGTATAAGACATTGGTGAATTTTTTGCTAAAAAATCAAAAGTTCTTTCAAATTTTACAATCTTATGATACAATGATATCAGTTCCAATCAGCAGAAAAAGGAGAAAAGAAAGAGGTTACAATCAAAGCGAATTAATCGCAAAAGAAATAGCTATAAAATTATCACTAGAGTATAATCCCAAATCCCTCTTTAAAGCAAAAAATATAATAGAACAAAGCAAATTGAACAAAGAAGAAAGAAAAAAGAATATACAGGGAGTATATGAATTACACAATTTTAAAATATTACAAAATAAGAAAATATTATTAATAGATGATATCTATACAACAGGAAGTACAGTTAATGAATGTAGTAAAGTTTTAAATCAGGCACAACCTAAAAAAATAGGGGTGTTAACATTAGCAAAAGATTAATGAAACAAAAGGGACTGTCCCTATTGTTTCAAAAGGAGGAAACATGGAAGATTTAGTAGAAAGTATATTAGATTATGTAAGGTCAGATTATACAGACTATGCCATTATGATAAATGGAGAGTGGGGATCAGGAAAAACTCATTTTTGGAATAATAAAATCAGAAAAAAGATTGAGTCCTTACAACTAAATGGAAAACGATATACAACTATATACATGTCTTTATATGGTATCTCAAATTTGGAGGAAATTAGCAAAAAAATATTTATTGAAACTACACAATTAATGGATAAAAATTTGAGGAAATTTATGAGTACAAATGGTCAAACTACCATTCCAGAATATGCTAAAACAGGTATTGATATGGCTAATTTTTTTGGAGTGACACAAAATGGAGATAAAGTAAACTACGCAGAATTTTTTTCAACAGATGACAAAGTGCTATGTTTTGATGATTTAGAAAGAGCTAATGTAGATGTTATTGACATATTAGGGTATATTAATAATTTTGTAGAACATGATCATATTAAAACAATTATCATTTGTAATGAAAAAGAGCTATCTACTAAATTAAAAAGTTCAAATCTTGAAATGAAGACTTTTATAGCTACTTATCTGTTAGATAAGCAAGGAGATTTAAATAAAACAGATAAACCAATGGTGGAAAAGATTCAAGACAAAATTGAACATGTTTTTGACAAGGCAAATGATTATGAGAGGATTAAAGAAAAGTTAATTGGAGAGACCTTTGAGTATGCACCAAAATTTGATTATATTATAAACGGAATTTTAATGCGATATGAAGATAATACAGACTTAATTCGTTTTTTAAGAGAAAATACTGGATTAATTATATCCACTTTTAATAAGAGTGGAACTAGAAACTTAAGAATTTTGAAACATGCTTTAAATGACTTTAAAAAGATATATGAAATGGTAAATAAATCTTATCCTAATACAAACCATAGAGTAATGCAAACAATGCTTATCTTTACGATAGCTATCTCATTTGAAGTTAAAGCAGGTAAAGTAACAAAGAATAAATTTATAAATATTAAGGATAATGAAGAATATAAAGCTATCTTAGTATCTTCTAGAATCTTGTTAGATAATAGACAATTTTATATAAAAGAGTTTGATAGTAATTATTATTATAATTTTAAATCAGAATATCGTTTCTTTAAATTTATAGAATATTATATTAGAACACGTATTTTTGATATGAGACTTTTTAAAGAAAATATGGAAACAATTAGAAATACTGTTGATACAGAAAACTTACCAGCTTATAAAAGATTACTAACAGAGGAATATTGGAAGATTTCAGATGACCAATTTAATGAAGTGATTCGAGAAGTAATTGAAGATGTAAAAGAAGGTAAAATAAGTTTAATTGATACCGTGAAGTTATTTGCCTATTTCAGTTATTTTTCTAGAAAGGAACTCATTGAATATGACCTAAAGAGCTTAAGAACAATATTTTTTGCAGGAATGAATGTAGCATCTTTAACTTCTGAATATTGTGCAAACCCAAAAGAAGAATTAGGAAAAATTGCTATAGAAGAAGTAGAAGAAGATATGGAAGAAATTTTAAGACATTTCAAGGTATTAAATGAACAATTACTAGACAAATTATACAAAGAAAAAGCAGAACAAATTATGAAATGTATTCCTATGAAAATGGAGCAATTTTATGAAAAATTTGACAAGGAGTGTATGGCAATACCAATTTTCAAGTATTATGATTCTTTTCAATTGTTCCAAAGAATTTCATGTGCCAGTAATGAAGACATCGTTTTAGTGAAAGAAAAACTAATCGATAGAGCAAACCAATATACAAAACAAATTGAGCCAGAAATGAAAAATATGAAACAATTAAAGCAAATTATAGATGACTATTTAAAAGGGAAAGATTCAACAATAAAAAATGTGATGTTAAAGGAATTTTCAAAAGATTTGGGATATATTTTAGACAAATACAAAATTAGTTTTTTGCCTAAAAAAGAAGAAAAAACATTAGACGAGGCAGTAGAAGAATAAAGACATTTAAATGGAAGTAAAACAAAAAAGGAAAGCAAGAGGTGACAAGATGGATAAAAAACAAGCCAAAGAGAGAATAAGTGAATTAAGGAAACAGGTAGAATATCATGCTCAGAAATATTATGATGAGGATAAACCAGAAATATCTGATTTTGAATATGATATGTTAATGGTAGAATTGAGAAACCTAGAAAAAGAATTTCCAGAATATGAATCCAGAGAATCCTTAACACAAAAAGTAGGTGGTCATGTAAAAGAAGGATTTCAGAAGGTAACCCATGAAGTACCATTACAAAGTTTGCAAGATGTATTTAGGATAGAAGAAGTACAAGAATACATTACCAAAATAGAACAAAAAGCAGAGGAAAATAACATTAAGGAAGTAACTTATGTAGTAGAAACCAAAATTGATGGATTGTCAGCTGCCCTAGAATATATAAATGGTGAATTCATAAGAGGTGCAACAAGAGGAAATGGGATTGTTGGAGAAGATGTAACAAAAAATCTAAAAACGGTAAAAACAATTCCAACGAAATTAAAAGATAAAATTGATATAACCGTTAGAGGGGAAGTATTTATATCCAAACAAGATTTTGAGAAAATGAATCGAGAAAGGGAAGAAAGCCAAGAAGAATTGTTTGCAAATGCAAGAAATGCAGCAGCTGGTTCATTGAGACAATTAGATAGCAAAATAACAGAAAAAAGGCCATTAGATATTTATATTTTTAATGTACAAAAGATAGAAGGAAAAGAATTTAAATCTCATTATGAAGAACTAGAATACTTACAAGAGCAAGGCTTCAATGTGAATCCTGTACGTATTTATTGTAGAAACATAGAAGAAATTGAAAAAGCAATTCAAAAAATAGGGAAGGAAAGAGAAAAATTATCCTTTGGAATTGATGGGGCAGTAATAAAAGTAGATAATTTGCAATTTAGAGAAATATTAGGAACAACAGCTAAAACACCTAGATGGGCAATAGCTTATAAATATCCACCAGAAAAAAAAGAAACAAAGTTGAAAGACATTATATGCCAAGTAGGTCGAACAGGTGTAATCACACCGATGGCTATTTTAGAGCCAGTCAAAGTAGCAGGTTCCACAATTTCAAAGACAACATTGCACAATGAAGACTTTATCAAAGAAAAAGAATTAAAAATTGGAGATATTGTTGTTATTCAAAAAGCAGGAGATGTCATACCAGAAATTGTTGAAGTAAAGAGAGAAAAAAGAACAGGAGAAGAAATCGAATTTAAAATGCCAAAAGCATGTCCAGTATGTGGAGCAAAGGCAATAAGAGAAGAGGGAGAAGCTGCCATTCGTTGCACAGGAATAGAATGCCCAGCGAAACTATATAGAAACTTAGTACATTTTGTATCAAGAGAAGCTATGAACATTGATGGGCTAGGAGAAAATATTATTGCACAATTATTAGATAAAGGCTTAATTAAAAATATAGCAGATATTTATACCTTACAATTTGAAGACATAGCATCTTTAAAAAAGAATGGACAGAAATTTGCACAAAATCTAGTGGATAGTATAAACAAGAGTAAAAAAAACGACTTGTATAGACTTATTACAGCATTAGGAATACGTCATGTAGGAACAAAGGTGGCTAAGTTATTGGCTAGAAAATATAAAAATTTAGATAGTTTAATAAAGGCAGAATTTGAAGACTTAAGTATGATAAATGATATAGGACCAATTGCAGCAAACAGTATAAGAGAATTTTTCAACCAAGAACAAACAAGAGATTTAATTGAAAGATTAAAAATAGCAGGAGTTAATACCATTTCTAAAGAAGAAAATATAGACAATCGATTAGAAGGAAAGACATTTGTTTTAACAGGAACACTTAAGAAATATAAAAGGGGAGAAGTAGCAAACCTAATAGAAAAGTTTGGAGGGAAAACCTCAAATACAGTATCGAAAAAGACAGATTATGTATTAGCTGGTGAAGAAGCAGGGAGTAAACTCACGAAAGCACAAGATTTAGGTATTACCATTTTAGAAGAAGAGGAATTTGAAAAAATGATAAATTAACTGTATTGAGTAGATTCTCGTAACAGATGGAGGAAGAAAACATGGAAAATTATACATTTGAAAAAATGTGGGAAGATTTAAGAAATGGATATCAGATATATTATACTTATGTTGGAAATCGTTATTTACTTTTTAAAACAGCAGAAAATTGTTATACACAAAAGTTGCTTTCAGACCATAAGAAAAATCCACAACCTAAAATGCTAATGCTTACTTTAAAAAGAGTAAAAGAAATGTTTCCTAACATGGAGGATATTGAGTATAAGATAGGAACATCTGAAATAGAAAACTTGTAAACACTGATATGAGCGAGTTTGACAAAGAAAGATAAAAACATAGAATTTTATAAAAAACTTTAAAAAATGACCAATTTTATAAAAATAGTGAAAAATGATAGCCTAATTGGTAGATAGGGAATATGTCTATTGGCATAACAAAGTTAAAAAATTTAATATATCGATTACAAGGAATAGAGTGCAAGTTAATAGCACTTTATTTTTTTATTTTAAAATTCAATTTCTGATAGTGAAAGCTAATAGAGCTACAAACATAAATAAGAAAAATAGAGAAGTAAGCAGATATAAAATTTAGGATTTTTATAGTAAAAATATGCCGGATTCGACTATTATTGAAAACGACAAATGTTTAGAAAAGATTAGAAATGAAAGCATGTTATGCAAACAATAGAATTTCTAATTTTGGATTTTATTGTAAAAATGGTCAACTTATGATAAAATTACAACATAATGATAAGGAGAGTAAGATATGGAAAAAGTTGTATTGATAACTGGAAGCAGTAAAGGTATTGGAAAGGCTATAGCTGTAGAGTTTGCAAAAATAGGGGGGGTACAAGGTAGTAATAAATTATTTGACAGATAAAGAAAATGCAGAAAAATTATCAAGCTATTTAAAAGAAGAATATAAAATGGAAACATTGGTAATTAAAGCAGATGTATCAGATGAAGAACAAGTTAAAAATATGGTACAAGAAACCATAAATAAATTTGGAAGAATAGATGTACTTGTAAATAATGCAGGAATAGCAATAGATAAAGAATTTGAAGATAGAACAGTCGAAGATTGGAAAAGAACATTAGAAGTAAATACAATAGGAACTTTTCTAGTATCAAAATATGCAAGTGAAAATATGATGAAAAACAAAAGTGGGAAAATAATAAATATATCTTCAACAAATGGAATAAATACATTTTTTCCATCAAGTATAGATTATGATGCATCAAAAGCAGCGATTATAAACTTAACATATAATTTAGCAATACAATTTGCACCATATATTAATGTAAATGCTGTAGCACCAGGATGGGTAAATACAGAAATGAATAAAGAACTACCAAAACAGTTAATAGAAGAAGAAACAGAAAAAATATATAAAAAGAGATTTGCTAAGCCAGAAGAAATAGCAAAAGTAATTTGTTTTTTAGCATCAGAAGATGCTGAGTATATTAATGGTACAGTAATAAAAGTAGATGGAGGAATGTAAAATGTTTAATATTAATCATGTTGCAATAAGTGTAACAAATGCTGAAAATAGTATAGAATTTTATAAAAAGTTTGGATTTAAAGAGTTTAAATCTTGGAAAGCTGAAGATGAAAGTATAAAAATAAATATGCTAAAGTTAAATAATACAATTTTAGAAATATTTTGTTATAAAGAATATACAAGATTGCCAGATACAGCAAAGACAATAGCTACAGACCTACCAGTATTAGGAACAAAACATTTTGCTCTAGGTGTAGAAAATATTGAAAAAGCAAAAGAATTTGTATTACAGAATAATATTTGTCAAAGTGTAGAGATAAAAATAGGAAGATTAGGAAAACCATATTTCTTTATTAATGATCCAGATGAAATATTAGTAGAGATAATTGAGAATGATTAGGGTGTAAAGTAGTTAGAGGTTATCATTGCCAACCAGTTCAAGCAATTTATAGAAATACAGTTTATATAAATAAAACAGTTAGTGATGAGTTGATTTTTGAAATGATAGACCATTTTTACAATGAAGTAATAAAAAGTTTTTTCGAAAAGGTACAAAAACAATTACTAGAAAATTAGTAAAAAGAAAGGAAATGTATATGTTAGCAAATAAATTAAATATAGGAGACACAATAGGAATTATATCACCATCAGCACCAATAACACAAGAGTTAAAAGAACAATTTAATAGAGGACTACAAGTGTTTAAAGATATGGGATTTAAAATTGAATTAAGTAAAAATGTATATGCAAATACATTAGGATATTCATCTACAGTAAGTGAAAAAGTAGAAGATATAAATGAAGTGTTTGCAAATAAAGAAGTAAAAGCAATAATATGCTCACAAGGTGGACAAAATTCAAATGCAATTCTTCCATACATAAATTATGAAATAATAAAAAATAATCCTAAAATAATAATGGGAATTAGTGATTCAACAGCGATACTAAATGCTATTTATGCAAAAACAGGAATTATAACATATCATCAAAACGATATTATTTGGGGATTAGGAAGAGAAGTATCAGAAAAAGAAGTTAATGATTTTAAATTAAGACTAATAGATGGAAAAAATGGAAAAGTAGAACATTTTACAAAATGGAGTTGTTTAAGAGATGGAATGGTGGAAGGAGTTTTAGTTGGTGGTAATTTATCAACTCTTGTTAAATTATTAAAAACAGAATACTGTCCAGATTTTAATAATAAAATATTATTTTTAGAAGAGTATGCAGATGAATCTCCATTAGATGAGGTAGATAGCAAAATAAATATACTAAAACAACATAGAGTATTTGAAAAAATAAAAGGCTTATGGATAGGATATTATGAAAAAGATACAGAAATAGCAAAATTTGAAGATGTTATAACGAATAATTTAAAAGAATATGAATTTCCAATACTAAAATGTAATGATTTTGGACATAACTGCGAAAATGTGGTTATTCCAATTGGGGCAAAAGTAAAGCTAGATGCTACAAATTGTGAAGTTGAAATATTAGAGAAAACATTGAATTAATATAAGATAAAAGAGTATGTTTGAAAATTAAAATAGAGGTAATGCAAATGAATGATGAACAATATATGCAAAAATTGAAAAATAAAACTATTATTAATGTTGAAGTGTAGGAAATGTTGTTGAATTTCCAAATTATGATGATACAATAACAGATATGGAAGAAACAACACAAAGCTATTATTGCATTATAGAGGGAGAATATGATTCAAAAGAAAAATCTCCTATATCAATACAATTTGTAAGAGTTCCATATGATATAGAAAAGGAAATCGAATTAGCAAGAAAAAAAGAATCTCCTGGTTTAGATAAATATATATTAGAATTGACTAAAGCAAAGTATAGAAAATTGCAATCAAAATGAAATAAAGATTTATAGTAAAAGGAAAGGTGTAAATATATGTCAAAGTTACTTATGTTAGGAATAGGAAATGGTGGAACAATAGATTTATACAATACCTGTTTTGTTATACAAAATCCATAATGGAAGTATCAAAACATATACTACCAGAAAAGTTAGTAGCAGGAATTTTAAATATTACAGACTTTCATATTTTAAATGATAGAGAAAAAATAGATATAAATGGAATAAATTATACTTTCTTTGATATAAATGCAAGAGGTACAAAACAATTTGGATTTGAATGTATGATAGATGAAAAAAATTAGTATTTTTAGGAGATGAGACACTAAATCCTAAATTATATGACAGAGTTAGAAATGCAGATTATGTTATGCATGAAGCATTTTGTTTAGATTCAGAAGAGAACATTTTTCATGCTTATGAAAAAAATCATTCAACTGCTAAAAGTGCAACTAAAGTTATGAATGATTTAGAAGTAAGGAACTTAATTTTATATCATACAGAAGAATCACATGGAACTGATAGGAAAAGATTATATATAGAAGAAGCACAAGAAAAATTTAAAGGAAATGTTTATGTACCAGATGATTTAGAAATAATTGAATTATAGGTTGGGAGGATTAATGATATCGTAGTTATAGCAGGATGTATTATAGTTAGAGATAATAAAATACTAATGGTAAAAGAAGCAAAAAAACAATGTTATGGGCAATGGAATTTTTCAGCAGGACATGTGGATGAATTTGAAAAAATAACAGAAGGAGCAATTAGAGAAGCTTATGAAGAAACTGGTTGTAAAGTAAAACTCACAGGAGTATTGCCAATTGCTTCTGTTGATGGTGAAGATGGAGAAACACGAATAATGGTAAGGTTTACAGCAAATATAATAGAAGAAAATATTAGATTTAATACAGATTATGTACTCCAGTAACTGGATATGGATTAACGATGTCAGCATTTGAAGCATCATTATATGCAAAAGAGGTAGGAGCTACTTTAGTAATTCCAATTCATATGGATAATCCAGCATTTCCACCAAACTTTGATTTTATAAGAGAAATGTTTGAAAAATATGATGTGGATTATGAGATATTAGAAAATGATGAAAGTATTGAAATAGAATAAAAGCAATTGTAACATTATGTATAAACTAATTTGAGGTTTCAATTTGAAACCTCAAAAGTTAACGTAAAAATAATTGACAAATATAATAAAATAACTTATAATGAATATAATAAAAGAAACAATAATTTAATTATTGTTTAAAAGTGGTAAGCCTCTACCATAAGTGAGGAACGAAAAAAGTGGTGAGCCTCTACCATAAAGTGGGGAACGAAAAAAGCGGTGAACTTCTACCATAAAGTGAAGAACGAAAAAAGTAGGGATACCAGAAATGGTATCCTAATTTATTAAGGAGCAACAAATGGAAAAATTAAATTTTTATATAGTTAAGGAAGAATATGTAAGATACATGAGCCAATTTGATAAAAGAATATCAAAATCGTATGATGAAAAAGCAAGAAGACCATTTATAGGAATTGTATTAAAAGTAGATGAAATATTATATTTTGCACCATTTACATCACCTAAACCGAAACACTTAAAGATGAAGAATACAATAGATTTTTTAAAGATAGACAATGGAAGTTTAGGAGCAATTAACTTTAATAATATGATACCAATTCCAATGGAACAATGCATAAAAATTGATGTTGAAAATGAGAAAGATGAAACATATAAAACATTATTATATAAGCAAATACATTGGTGTAATGAAAGGGAAAATGCAACTGTAATCCTAAATAGAGCTAAGAATTTATATAATAAAGTTATAAATAAAAGACTACCATAAAGAATAATTGATAGATGTTGTGATTTCAAAATGTTAGAAGAAAAATCACAACAATATAAATAAAAAGAAGCGGATACAAAAAAATCTTGAAAAGCTACAGCTACAAGCAAATAGAAAAATAGGATGTTTATAATCCTTTTTTAAAAAATGTATTTGTATTAAGAAATTGTCATTACATAGTATATGTAGTTGATACCATGAAAATGGGGAAAGCTAATAAGTCAGCAATAACTTTGTGAAAACAAAGGTAAAGTAGAAAACTTTGTGTTAGGGCAAAGGTACAAAGAGTAACATAAAAAAGCACAAAATTACTCTGCTTAAAAACATAACAAAATTTTATAATAATGTTATAATGAAAGCAATAACTAGTAAATTTGTTGCTAAGATTGGAGATAGAAAAATTGAATATAAAAGAAATGAAAGATAGAAATTTGTTACTAATAGAGCAATTATTAGAAGTGTGGGAAGATTCCGTAAAAGCAACACATTTATTTCTATCAAAGGAAGAAATAGAGAATATAAAAAAATATGTACCGCAAGCATTAAAACGAGTATCACATTTAGTAATGATAGAAAATGAAAACAATGCACCAATTGCTTTTATGGGAATTGAAGATAAAAAACTAGAAATGCTATTTATTAAAAATAGTGAAAGAGGAAAAGGAATAGGAAAACAATTATTAAACTATGCTATAGAACACTATAATGTTAATGAGCTAGAAGTAAATGAACAAAATCCTAATGCAAAAGGATTTTATGAATATATGGGATTTAAAACTTATAAAAGAACAGAACTAGATGAACAAGGTAATCCATATCCAATTTTATATATGAGATTAGAAAGATAAATTTTAGGAGTAATTAAATGCAAACAAAAGTTATAAATGATATAGTAGTGGTTCATAGTAATGAACTTATAATAAAAGATGTTCAATCAGCAATTGATTTTATTATGACTATAAAATATGGAACAAACTGTAATAAAATAGCATTAAACAAAGAGTCAGTAATAGAAGACTTCTTTATATTAAGTAAAGGATTAGCAGGAGAGATTTTGCAAAAATTTATAAATTATCAAACAAAATTTGCTATATATGGAGATTATTCAAAATATACAAGTAAGCCATTAAAAGACTTTATATATGAGAGCAACAATGGAAAAGAGATATTTTTTGTAGAGAATGAAGATGAAGCAATAAAGATGTTAAATAAAGCATAAACACAAATTACTAGTTGTGTAGATGGAGAAGGCTGGTATCAAGAAGACGGAAAAGAGTCACAAAGTCTAAAAGCAGAAAATGTTATAACAATTCCAGCAAATGTAAAACATTGGCATGGTGCTAAAAAAATAGTTGGTTTAGTTATTTAGCAGTAGAGGTACCAGGAGAAAATACAAGTAATGAATGGTGCGAAAAAGTTACAGATTACAAAAGATAAAAATATTGATTTATCAAAAGGAAAAGATACATATTATTTGTCAGGAGAAAGAAGAAAAAAACATATTCAAATTGATAGGATAGTTACATGATTTGATAGAAGATGAACAAAAATAGTTATGGGAGATAGAAAAAATGGGACAAATTAGGATTTTATGTTATGGTGATTCCAATACATGGGGATATATTTCAGGAAGTAATCATCAAAGATATGGAAATGATGAAAGGTGGACAAAAATTTTATCTAAATTATTAGGAAGTAGTTTTGAAATAATAGAAGAAGGGTTAAATAGTAGAACTCTTATTTCAGACGATACAAGACCAGGTAAAGAAGGAAAAAATGGATATGAATATTTAATACCTTGTTTAGATACACATGACCCAATTGATTTAGTAATAGTCATGCTTGGAACAAATGAATTGAAAGCTGTCTATAACAAGAATGCAAAAGAGGTTGGAGAGATATTTGAAAAGTATTTTGTAAAAACAATTTTAAACAGAAAATCACAATTTAAAGATAGTTATCCTAGTTTATTAATAGTGGCACCACCAGTAGTGAATGAATACCAGGATGCTTGTAAAGTAAATGACAAATATTTAGGTGCTACACAAAAATCAAAACAATTGAATGATATTTATAAAGAGATTGCTCAAAAATATAATTGTGAATTTTTAAGTAATCAAGGATTAGAAACAGGAATGGATGGTGTTCATTTAACAAAAGAAAGTCATAAAAAATTGGCAGAGAAATTGGAAGATATAATAAATAATAGGTATACAATGATATAAATAAAGTAATTAAAATAAAAATTCATATAGATAAAGAACATAGATTAGAAAAAGAGGAAAGATAGCAATGAAAATAGGAATAGATTTAGATGGGGTTGTAATAGACAGTGAAGCAACTTTTAGAACCTATGAAGAAATATTTGATATAGATATTTTAAAAGGGAATAATTTAATAAATAGAGAAGAACCAAAGTTTCAAGCAAGATATCATTGGACAGAAGAACAAGAAAAACAATTTATTGAAAAGTATTTTTTAACAGTATCAAAACAAAGTAATTTGATGTCAGGTTTTATAGGAGTATATAATTTACTAAAAAAGCAAGGACATGAATTTGTAGTTATTACTGCTAGAGGGGGATTCGTTAAAGAGATGAAAGAGGATGCAATAAGATTATTAGAAGAAAATGAAATTAGTTTTGATAAGTATTATTGGAAAGTTGATGACAAATTAGAAATTTGTAAAAAGGAAAAGGTGGATATTATGATTGATGATGATTGGAAAATCATAAAGAAATTATCAGATAATCATGTAAAAACATTATATTTTAGAGATACCAATTTAGTAGAATTAGAAGAAAATGAATATATAAAAGAGGTAAATAATTGGGGAGATATTTACAGAAGTATAAAGCAAAGTAAGTAAATTAAATATCTCAACATAAAGGATAAGCATAAAGAAAATGAAAAAATACTATAGAATTAAAAAATTATAGTATTTTTTTATTTAACTATTGACAATTTTTATACCTAGTATTACAATGTATAAAAACCTAGTATAACTAGGTATAAAGGAGGGAAAAAATGAAAATTAGCAGAGAACTATTAAAAGGTAGCACTAATATGATTGTATTAAGCCTATTAGAAAGTGAAAATATGTATGGTTATCAAATGATTAAAGAATTAAGTAAAAAGTCTCAAAATGTGTTTGAATTTCAAGAAGGAACATTATATCCCATACTACATGCATTAGAAGAAAAAAATTTTATAGTTTCTTATTGGGATGAAGTAGGAGGAAAAAGAAGAAAATACTATACAATCACAAAAGAGGGAAAGAAGCACCTAAAAGACAAGAAAGAAGAATGGAAAGTTTTTAGCAACGGAATCAATGAAGTGGTAGGAGGTGTTCTATTTGGATATTAAAAATTTTCTAGATGATGTGTGCAATGAAATTAAATATAAACCAGTAAAAAAATCAATTAGAGAAGAGCTAGAACAACATATACAAGACATAAAAGAGGATTATATAATAAAAGGAATGCAAGAAGAAAAAGCAGAGCAAAAAGCAATTGAGCAAATGGGACAAGCAAAAGACATTGGGAAGAGATTAAACAAAGTTCACAAACCAAAATTAGATTGGGGGCTATTAATACCTATTATAATTTTAGTTATATATGGGGTTTTTATTGCAATATGTAAGCAAAATTCTGGCAACACAATCTTAAAAGATACATTTATAGATATGGTAACAGGATTAGTAATAGGGGTGGTAATCTATTTTATAGATTATAGAAAAATTAAAAAATATTCCAATTTATTTTACTTAATAGCAAGTTTACTCATATTTTTACCAGCGATAGGAATGTTCACATCTACTACAAATGGAGTAAAATACTTTAGAATTGCAGGATATACTTTTAATACAGCAATCATTGCGGTACCACTATTTATAATTTCATTTGCAGGTTTCTTAACTGACTTTAATAAAAAGAACAAAATAGATATCAACATGTTACATTTAAAAGTAACAATATATAAAGACTTAGTAAAAACAATTGTATTTAGTATATTTTCCTTATTATTAATTATGACCATTCCATCTATGGTAAATGGAATGATATTAGGAATAGTTTATCTAATCATTGCAACGTTGTATATTATAAAAACAAGTCCAAAAAAAGTAAGGACATTATTAAAAATGTATGGAACGATGGGGATATTAGTTGTAGGAGCAATGGTTTATATAGGAATACAGCCATATCATTTTGAAAGATTAGTTGTATCATTCCATCCAGAATTAGATCCAGAAGGATTAGGGTATACAGGAATGCTACAAAAGGAAGTATTACAAAAGGCTAAATTAATTGGAGAAGCAGATACTGAAATTATAAAGTCGAATCAATTCATAATTCCAAAAGAAAGTAATTTCACGTTTATCTATTTAATTGGTAAGGCTGGAATTATACCAGCTATTATTCTCATAATTGCCGTTATATTAATAGCAATAAAAATAATAATAAATTCCAAACTGATGAAAGACTCATATGGAAAAGTTATTGTACTTGGATTAGGGACATTATATATCTTACAATCTATTATGAGTATATTAATGAATATTAATCTTGGCATACAATTGAATATTAATTTACCATTTGTAAGTCTAGGAGGGGCATATTTTGTTGTCAATGCTATTAGTATAGCTTTTATTTTATCAATATATAGAAGAAAAGAAGGAGGGAAAGAATATGAGCAAACTAGCCAATAGAATGATAATAGTTATGATATTAGTAATTATGATATCATTTATAGGATATATTATAATAAGTAATGTTTCCTTCTTATTACCCATTAGTAGTAATGAATTAATCGTAAATTATTCAGAAGATGGAGAAGAAATACAAATATATATTGGAAAAGAAAAAAGTATCATTACAAACTTGATTATATCAGAAGAAGAAAATAAAATAGTATTAATGTTAGAAGGAAAATACTTTCCTAATTCAACAGGGAAAGAGGGAGTCGCTAAAGATAAAATTTCGATAAAGGGAAAAGATAGAATTGTGGCAAGAAGTATTTTTGGAGAAAAGGAAATATATGCTTTATAATAATAAAAATATATTGAAAAAGAAATATTTTTCCTATATAATATGACTAAAATTAGTTAAGAAAAAAGGAGAATTAGATATGGCAACCATTATAGAAGGAAAAAATCTAGCAAAAAAGATAAGAGAAGAGTTAAAAGTAGAATGTGATCAATTAAAAAAACAAGGAATTTATCCTAAACTAGCAGTTATTATGGTAGGAGACAACCCAGCATCCAAAGTATATGTAAAAAATAAAAGTAAAGCATGTAATCAAATTGGAATTACCTATGAAGAATATTTTTTAGAAGAAACCATTACGCAACAAAAATTAAATGATTTAATTGAGAGATTAAATCATACAAAAGAAGTAAATGGAATTTTATTACAAAGTCCATTACCGAGTCATTTAGATATTAATCAAGCTTTTAAAGCAATTTCTTATCGAAAAGATGTCGATGGTTTCACACCATCTAGTGTTGGAAAATTAGTTATGGGAGGAGATACATTTATTTCTTGTACACCTTATGGTGTCATCAAAATGTTTGAAGAATATAAGATAGACTTAACAGGAAAGAATGTAGTTATTATAGGAAGAAGTAATATTGTGGGGAAACCATTGGCACAATGTTGTTTAGCCAAAAATGCAACTGTTACTATTTGTCATTCCAGAACGAAAGATTTACAAGAACATACAAAAAGAGCAGATATTTTAATTGCAGCTATTGGAAAAGCTAATTTTGTAACTGGACATATGGTCAAAGAAGGGGCGGTAGTAATTGATGTAGGTATTAATCGAAGTCAAGAAGGAAAAATTGTAGGAGATGTTGACTTTGAAAGTGTAGAGAAGATAGCAAGCTATATTACACCAGTACCAGGAGGGGTAGGACCAATGACAATAGCTATGCTTATGAATAATGTAATCAAAGCAGCGAAAGAACAAAACAACAAAAATTCAACCTTTTAACAACAAATGGACACAAGATTTTAATAAAACAAAATAGAAAAAGAGCATTATCATTTTTAATGCTCTTTTTTTAAAAAGAAAAAAGGGAGAAAATAAATGAGAAATTTAGAAGAGAAGAAATACTGGATATGGCTATCATTAATCCCCAATTTAGGAAACCAGAAAAAACAAATGTTATTAAAGCTGTACAAAAATCCAAAGAAAATTTACGAATTGAAAGAAGAACAATTATCTAATATAAATGGAATTGGAAAAAAGACAATTAGTAATATATTAGACAAACATATTAGAGCAAGTGTGGAGACACATATAGCATATATGATAAAAAATAATATAGACATTATTTCTATTTATGATAAAAAATATCCCAATATTTTAAGAGAAATTTATGATTCACCGATTAGTTTATATAGTAAAGGAAATCAAACAATATTAAACAATAAGGCAATTGCAATTATTGGTTGTAGAGAAGCGAGTGAATATGGAAAAAAAGCTGCTAAATATTTTGCCTATCATTTAGCTAAGCAAGGAATTAATATCATCAGTGGATTAGCAAAAGGTGTTGATAGTTATGCACATATAGGAGCGATGTATGCACAAATGTGGAAAAATAATCCGCAAATTGCTAGTTATCCACAGGAGGATAAAAGTAAAACCTGTGGAAAAACAATTGCTATTCTGGGGAATGGATTGGATAGCATATATCCAAAAGAAAATGAGTTTTTAGCCAATCAAATAATAAAAGAAGAGGGAATAATTTTATCAGAATATCCATTAGGTGTAAAACCAGATAAAATGAATTTTCCAGCAAGGAATAGAATCATTAGTGGCATGAGTAAAGGGGTACTTGTTGTAGAAGCAAAGGAAAAAAGTGGAACGTTAATTACAGTAGATTTTGCTCTTGAGCAGGGAAGAGAGGTATTTGTTGTACCTGGAAATATTAATTCTATAAATTCTGTTGGAACAAATCGATTAATTCAGCAAGGAGCAAAATTAGTTATAAATTATAACGAAATTTTTTAAAAAAAGTATTGACTTTTATTATAAAATAGTTTATACTTTTACTTGTGTTAAAAACAAGGAGTATGCTCCCTTAGCTCAGTTGGTCAGAGCAACCGGCTCATAACCGGTGGGTCCAAGGTTCGAATCCTTGAGGGAGCACCATATTTGTTTTTTATATTTGGGTAGGTGGCCGAGTGGCTAAAGGCGGCAGACTGTAAATCTGTTCTCATTTGAGTACGAAGGTTCGAATCCTTCCCTGCCCACCAACGACGTATCTGTTCGAACTAAATTGAACAGAATTGATACAAAAATCAATTAGAAAATAAAATCTGGTTGATTTTTTTGTTGCTTAAAACGGTTCTTTGTCAATAGTTGGGGTGTAAAACCTGGAAAGGTATTTCACCTCAATATTTCTTGGGCTTCTGATTATTTCACTAAAAAACTCTTGATTTTTGTGCTTTTTATGCACACTTAATAACCTAATTTAAAATCAGGTTTTTGACTTATTAAATTTTCCTTCTTAATTCATTCGTAATATTCTTGCCTTAAAGTTTTAGAAATTCCTAAATCCAAAAGCTACTCTTTTTAGCACTTTTATCTTGTTATTATATCCTTCCATTACTCCATTAGAATATGGTACTAATATTGATACTGAATATTGATGAAGATGAAATTGAATTTTGGTAGGCTAGAGAATTAATGAGAATTTTAAGCTATAAAGATTACATATATTTTGGTTGTGGATTAGGAAGAGACAGTAAATACTTTATGGATAATGGCTATAAGGTTAAAGCGGTAGGTGACTCAATAGAAATGTGTAAATTGGCTAGCAAATATATAAGTCAAGAAATTGACAGCATGAGATTTGATAAACACAAATGGAAGGGAATGCATAACAAAAAAATAGCCCTGCTATAGCAGGGCTGATGAAGGTTTAAATAACTTTCCTTTTCCTTTTTTTAGGACCTTTAGCAACAGTAGAAGCCTTTGGGCATTCTTGATCTAAAATCCGCTGTTTAGAAGATTGTTGCATAGGAAGAAGTGGATGAGTTGCATGACGACGATTTTGTCTATTCATAATATACCTCCTAACGTTTGATAATATAATAATAACATAAAATAGACAAAAAAACAAGGGAAAATGCTCTTTCGAGTTTGTTTTTCTCGATAATTTTTGCAGAAGTTGGATTAGGCATTACTTTTGTAAGATAGTAATGCACACAAGATTTACTTATTTTGAAATGTTTTGCGGTTTTCCGTACAGTAGAATGATTCTCATTATAATAGTTTACAACACATTTCACAAAATCTAAGTCAATTTTCCTCATATACACCTCCATAAGGCAAAACAAGTTTTAAAGTTACAATTTTGTTTATTATACAAGCATTGACATAAAAAATCAAGAGTAATAACCAAAATTGGAATGATTCATCTAGTTATCATTAAAAGAAATACAGAAAACAATGCGAATGGTGATTTTTAGAAAGTATACAATAACAGGAAAATAAGACAAGCCCCTCGATTTTTTTAAAGAGGGGCTATAGACACGATAGATATTAGATATCGTTAGAGATTATTTATGAAAGATAGCATGAAGAGCATCGCCAATAATGGCAATAAGAATTACGGCACCTAAAAAATGCCAACTGTCTTGAAAGATAAATTGTAAAATTTCTAACATAATAAATCTCCTTTTAAATGCAGTGTTTACTGTTACAACACTATTATATAACAAATTAACATAAAAATCAATGTGCAAATGGAAGTATTCCATTTTTTATTAAATGTCAAAAATTAATCTTTGAATTTTTTAGAAAAATAATATAAAAAGCTTTAAATAAAACTGGATTTATGGTATTCTTATAAAGAAGAGTGAAAAATGAGGAGGTTAAAACATGAAATTTTTTATTGATACAGCAAATGTAGAAGAAATTAGAAAAGCAAATGATATGGGAATTATTTGTGGGGTTACCACAAATCCATCATTAATAGCAAAAGAAGGTCGTGATTTCAAAGAAGTAATAAAAGAAATAACATCAATTGTAGATGGTGCTATTAGTGGTGAAGTGAAAGCAACCACAACAATTGCGGAAGATATGATTAAAGAAGCAAAAGAAATTGCAGCAATACACCCTAATATGGTAGTTAAAATTCCTATGACACCAGAAGGACTTAAAGCTGTTAAAGTTTTATCAAAAGAAGGAATCAAAACAAATGTAACACTTATTTTTAATGCAACACAAGCTTTATTTGCTGCCAAAGCAGGAGCTACTTATGTATCACCATTTTTGGGAAGATTAGATGATATAGCAACTCCTGGAATTGATTTAATAAAAACCATTTCTAAGATATTTAAAGCACAAAACATTCAAACAGAGATTATATGTGCAAGCGTGCGTAATCCAATACACATAGTAGATTGTGCATTAGCTGGTGCTGATATTGCAACAGTACCATATAAAGTGATAGAGCAATCGATTAAACATCCTTTAACAGATGCAGGTATTGAAAAATTTAAGAAAGATTACATAGCAGTGTTTGGCGAATAAAAAATAAAGGAAAAAACATGAAAATAAGACAAATCGTAGAAAAAACAAATCAAATGCAATTTGATACGAGAATGAAATTAATGCTAGATGCTTACTTATATGCGAAATGTAAGAAAGAACAAATAACAGAAGATAGAATAATAGATGAAAAACTAGAAACATTAGCCAATAATATAAAACATATTGAATTCATAAAATCCCCTAAGTTTAAAATTTTATATGAAGAAGCTGGAAAAATTTTATCCATTAAAGAGGACTATCTAAAGGGTAACAACATAGAAGAACTAATTGGTTTATTATTCATGAAAATGGAAAGCCTTATTGAACAACAAGAAGAGGAGTTACATTCTATTAAAAGTTTTTTAAAAGGTCATGAACTTATAACAATGCTAAACTTGCCAACAGATAGTAAACAAAAAGCAATCAATCAAATATTTACAGCAGCATTTGGCAAAGAAGGACAAGACATTGAGAAATATACACAACAAGATAGATCCATACAAGTAATGTGTAGTGAACTTAACAATAATTTTGAGAAACAAATAACAACAGGCGAAATAGAAGCCTCTATAGTTGAAGAAGCGATAAATATAGTAAAATATCAAATTCTAACAGACCAGGAACAAGGAATTGATATAAGAGCAGAGCATTATAAACAAAAAATTAAACAGTTGAAACAGGGGATAGAAGGATTAAAAATAGAAAAATATAGATACACAATTTCGGAATTAAGCAATTTGGTTGGAGAAGAAAACGAAACACCACAAAGAATAGAAGATAACCAAAAAAATGAAAATTTATTAAAAGAAATGCAAAACAGATTAAAAGAAATGCCAGAAGAAGTATTAAACAAAAGTTATATAAAAGATAGAGTAAAAGAATTAATAGAAGAAAAAACAGGGTATGATTCAAACCTTACTATTTTATTAGAGGAATTTTTTGTTAGAAGTTCTACTATTTACCAATGGAGTCGAAATCAATTTGAAGAACGTATTAATAATGTGGAGTCTCGAATTAATCAAATGGGATTTGAATTTATAGAAGATATAGACATAATGGGGGAAGCAAGTAAGGATAAAGTTAAAATGAATGAAAGAGTTTTTCTGAATTCACAAGGAGCATTAAAAACAAAAGATAAAGACTTGCTTTTACGTTTAGCAATAGTATTTTTTCATGAGATGGGACATATCACAGATGAGACCAAAAGACAAAAAGTAAAAGTAAGAGAACCATTAGGAAAACCATTGATAAGTGATAAGTTTTATGAATGGACGAATGTAATATTTGAAAGAGCAATGATGGGAGATTTATATGAAGATAGTAGTGCTATGTTTTTAAAAGGAACTTCATATAATCAATTTCAAAATGCTGGATGCATCATTGCGGCAGCATTAGGAATGGATGAAATAGAATTTGCTAAATTAAAAGATAAAGGTTTAGAAGAAACTAGTCGTTTTTTTGATGAGAAATATTGGTATATACCAGGCGTATTTCAAAAAATAGTATCTCTTTTCAACCAAGGAATAGATGACAAAATAACAGGAAGAAAAGCCAAAGCAATGTATCAAGTAAAATATAATGAAATCTATACTTTAGCAATGGAAATTTTTAATACTAGAATAGCCCATGAAATGCAGTCAGGGGAAATAAATAATGTAAATGAATATCAACTGTATCAAAGTTATTACTTAAAAAAAATAAATAGAAATCAGAAAAAAGCTGTTAAAAATTATGGTATGCCAAGGAAAAGTGTACAAATACAACATCAGACACCATATGTAACAGATAAAATTAGGAAACAAGACGAGGAGAGAATCGCAAGAGAAATAAAAGAGAAGGTTAACTTTGGATTTGATAATCAAAAGATTTTACATTTATTACAAACACATAAACGAAAGAATTCATTAAAAGATAGATGGAAGGTTAATCTATTAGGTAGAAAAAAGATAAAATTAATACAAGAGCCAGGTAGAGAAAGCCAAGTAGACAAAAATAGTAGGAAGTTAGAACAAGAGGTAAACAGATAAAGGAAATATAATCCAATGTTATTCATTGGATTATATTTCTTTTATCTGTTTAATTTTTCTCATAAAGTTACAATTTTTTTTGTAAAATCTAAATTATTCCAAGAATCTTCTTCATAACCAATCGTATAAACATTGGTAGCCCAAATATCTTTATCTAATAGAACTTTAAGATTTTTATTAGAATTTTTACCTGTAAAACGTTTAACAGAAGTAACAATTTCAAGTTTAGGATTCGCCTTAGCAATTTCAGAAATCAAAAATTTTCCCTTATTATTCAATCCTAAAACTCTAACATAAGGTTCTACCTTTTTAGAAACAGCCATATCTTTTTTCGTAATTCCTAATAAAGCATATAATAAGATTCGCTGAAGACGAGTCATAGTATATCTTTTAGATTTTACAATATTTAAAAATTCAACAACACTATTACAAGAATTAGCAGCATTTTTGATAGCAAATTCTAAACCTTCAGAGACACCTGGTAATTCTGTAATCTCTTGCATTTCCATTTTTCTTAAAAGATAGATAATTTCTTTTTGAAAAATAGAAATATCAGGAATAATATGCCCAGCTTTAATATTTTGAACTAAAGTAGCATAACTAGGTGCAGGCATAAGATTGGCTAATGCATTAAATCCATTATTTTTAATCATATTTCGAATTGCTGTACTACTTGCTATATTTTTTGTATAACTCAAATCGTTATAACCAGCTTCATATCTGGAAATAGATAATGGCTGAATATTGCTTTTCAATTTTTTTAGAGCTTTCAAATATTCAATTCCTAAAATATTATTAGGAGAAGAAAGAACATTAGCAAATTTTCGAATATCATTTAAATACATCATAAGAGCATTCTCACGAGCTTTAGGATAGGAAATCCCTTTTTTTAATTCATGAGATAACAACGTTTTATATTCTTTTGGTTCACGATACAACACATTAGCACATTTATCTAAAATTTCAATATCATCTATTTCGGTACCAAAGGAAAGATAGTCTACAATTTTTAAAGAATCTAGAATTTTAATAGCTCCTTCTGCAAAATTTTCAGCACTAGAAGTCGCATATAATACAGGTAATTCAATTACTAAATCAATACCACACTGAATAGCTGCTGATGCTCTTGACCATTTATCAATTAAAGCAGTAATTCCACGTTGTGTAAAATTTCCACTCATAATGGCAACTGTATAGTTAGAATTTGTCTCTTTTTTTGATTTTTCTAAATGGTATAAATGACCATTATGAAAAGGATTATATTCCGCAATAATACCTAAAACCTTACTCATATCAATATCCCTTCTTGTAACTTTTTTTAATTATGCTATAATAGTATCATAAAAATGAAAAAAAGACAAATAGAAAGGATTATTTTATGGAAAAAGTTATTATTTATACAGATGGAGCTTGTTCTGGAAATCCAGGACCAGGAGGCTGGGGAACCATTCTGATGTATCAAAACAACAAAAAGGAAATATCTGGAGGAAAAAAAGATACAACCAATAATGTAATGGAATTAACAGCTGTTATTGAAGGATTAAAACTTTTAAAGTATCCATGTGAAGTGGAGCTATATAGTGATAGTGCATATGTTGTAAATGCTTTTAAACAAGGTTGGATTTATAATTGGATAAAAAATAACTGGAAAACATCAGGTAAAGAGCCTGTTAAAAATAAAGAACTTTGGCAAGAATTATATAACTTGACAAAAGTTCACAAAGTTCATTTTAATAAAGTAAAGGGACATAGTGATAATGAATATAATAATCGATGTGATGAATTAGCAAGAAATGCAATTAATTAAAAGAAATGAATATTCTTTTTATTACAATAGTTACATTCGTCATTTGAGAAATAGATAGATGATTATAGGGAGATTTCTTTTAATTATTACATTTCTATGACATCAGATTGAAATGTTGAAATATTTTGTCGATTCTATTATAATAAATAATGGAGGGGAATGGAATGAATACCTTTGCAGATTATATATTAGAGGAAGAAGATTTGGCTTCAAAAATGGAGATAGCCTACTATTTATCAAAAAAATCAAAAATATTTTTTGATAAATCTGTCGTATTTAAAACAGAAATTACAAGATTATTTTTAAACTATTCCAAGATAGAAGTGGATAAAAATTTTGTATTGACAGCTTGTTTATTATGCAATTGTAAAAAAGTTGATAATGCACAAGATATTAATAAAATTCATGCTTATGCAAAAGAAGGTGCCAATTATCTAAGAGGTATGGGATTTGGAAAAAAATTTTGCAAGGTATGCCAGGAAATTAATCGATATAGTGACAGTAATCCAAGAGAAAGAGAAAGTGATATTTTAGAATTAGTAGAACAATTTGGAGGAATGTTATTAGATAGACCAGAAAGAATTGGATTTAAACCAGATGAAGCCCTTGTTTTATTAGAACATAGGAATCTAAAAGCACAATACAATCGTTATTTGAATACATTCATAGAATTTATTAACTTTTTAGAAAAAATACAAATCAATGATTTCGTTAACATGACAGCCTTAAGAAGGCTTGTAAAAATACATAATGAAACAGAAGAATTAACAAAATTTATTCAAAAAGTAGTTTACGAATTTGAACCTAAAATAGATAAACGAATAGAAGAACAAAATGAAGAGATTACACAGAAAATGTTTAGCAAAATCGAAAGTTCAAATAGACCATTATTTAGTGAGGAAACAACCAGAAAAATCATGGCACATATACAAGAAGAATCAAAAATGGGAGTAAACAGGGCAGAATAAAGGAAAATTGTTATAAAGATGAGGGGTTGAAGAGAAAGGAAAATAAAAATGTATGAAATATTTGCAGATTTACATGTACACATAGGAAGAAGCGAAAAAGGAAAACCAATTAAAATAACAGCAGCAAGAAGTCTAAATTTTGCTAACATAGCAAAAGAATGTGCAGATAGAAAAGGAATTAATGTAGTAGGAATTATTGATTGTGCATCACCATATGTAATAGAAGATATAGAAGACTTTTTAAAAACAGGAGAAGCCTATGAATTAGAAGATGGAGGAATTATTTATAAAGATAAAGTATGCATTTTACTAGGTAGTGAAGTAGAAACATCAGAAAGAGGAAGAAATGGAAAGTGTGGAAGTGCACACAATGTATGTTTTTTTCCACATCTAAAAGATATCAAAGGTTTTTCAAATGAGTTAAGCAATCATCTAAAAAATATTACATTAAGTACACAAAGGACAAATTTATCAGGTTATGAGTTAATTGATATTGTTGAAAAATATAATGGTATATTAATACCAGCCCATATTTTTACACCACATAAAAGCTATTATGGAAATTGTACAGACAGGTTAGAATCCATATTTAAAGAAAAATTTGATAAAATATTTGCTGTCGAATTAGGACTAAGTTCAGATACCTATTTAGCAGACACCATTTCAGAATTAGAAAATAAAACCTTTGTAACCAATTCTGATGCCCATTCATTGCCTAAAATTGCAAGAGAATATAACAAAATGCAAGTAGAAGATATTTCATTCAAAGAAATGGTAATGGCATTAAAGAATCAAGAAGGGAGAAAAGTAATTGCCAATTATGGATTAGATCCTAAACTTGGAAAATACCATAGAACTTATTGTGATGACTGCGAAGATTCAATTGAAACGAAACAGCCAGTAGAAATCTGTCCAAGGTGTGGAGGAAACAAGGTAACCTTTGGTGTATTTGACAGAATTGAGTTGATAAAAGATAAAAAAGAAACCAAAAGTCCTAAGAATAGACCACCTTATATCTATCAAGTTCCACTTGGTTTTATACCAGGGATAGGAGGAAAAACGATTGATAAATTATTAGCTGCTTTTGAAACAGAAATGAATATTTTACACAAATTATCCAAAGATGATATGGAAGCTGTAGTAGGAGAAAAAGTAGCAAATTATATAATAAATGCAAGAGAGGGAAAAATGCAAATCCACTCTGGTGGTGGAGGGAATTACGGAAAAGTGGAGACAGGAATTTAGAAATGCCAGTTATACAAAAAATATGAAAATTTAAGATAAAACTTATATTAGAAGCCTTTTCGAAGGCTTTCTTTTTGCATTTTTATAGTGTAATTATCTACAAAGCTTAAACGAATAAATTAAATCTCTTATTGTAAAAAATAGTTCTAAAAACTACCTTATCGAATACACATTATGTATAAAGACAAGGAGAAATTTTATGAAGAGAAACAAAGGAATGAAAATTTTAGAAATTATAAAAGAGCATATTATAAATAACAAAAAAGAATATCTATTGGTATCACTATTATTTATCATAGGAATCTTTTTAGGGGTTTTTTTTGTTAATCATATAGAAGAAGAACAAAAATTAGAAATTACAACTTATTTTAACTCATTTATTGAAAAAATAAGAAATACAGAAAAGTTAGATTATATGGTACTACTTAAAAATAGTATGGGACAGAATATAGTATTAGCTATTGTTCTATGGTTTTTTGGAACAACGGTAATAGGAATACCAGTAGTTTTTGGACTAGTATTATATAGAGGTTTTTGCTTAGGTTATACTATTTCTACTTGTATTACTATTATGGGACTGTCTAAAGGTGTGTTGTTTGCATTAATTTTACTTTTATTACAAAACATTATTTTCATACCAAGTGTTTTAGCATTAGCGGTAAGCGGATTCAAATTATATAAATCGATTATAAAAGATAGAAATAAAGAGAATGTAAAAGTAGAAGTATTGAGACATACAATTTTTTCTTTCATTATGTTACTACTGTTAATGTTATCATGTGTTGTTGAAATATTTTTATCAACAAATATTTTAAAAGGTCTAATAAAATATTTTTAAAAATATTAGAAAAATCTATTTACAATTTGATAATTGTTTGA
>CAPBNZ010000021.1:0-6351 GCA_948585895.1 uncultured Clostridia bacterium
AAAAGATGGAAGAATGTAAAGTTTGTAATTTATATAATTTAAATGAGACAATAGCAAAAGATTTATTAGAGAAGGTAATTTATCCATGGGAGGCTCTTAGTCAAATTGGTGATTTTATTTTGATGTTAGGTAATAAACTAGATTCTGAAAAATATGATAAGGTAGGGGAAGATGTGTGGATTGCTAAAAATGCCCAAATAATGCCAACAGCTTATATCCAAGGACCAGCTATTATTGGAGAAAATGCCCAAATAAGACATGGTGCATTTATTCGTGGAAAAGCAATTATAGGAGAAGGAGCGGTTGTAGGAAATTCAACAGAATTAAAAAATGTTATCTTATTTAATAAAGTGCAAGTTCCACATTATAATTATGTAGGAGATTCCATATTAGGATATAAAGCCCATATGGGAGCAGGCTCTATTACTTCTAATGTGAAGTCAGATAAGAAATTAGTAGTGGTAAAAAATGGAAAAGAACAAATGGAAACAGGAATTAAAAAAGTTGGAGCAATGCTTGGAGATGAAGTAGAAGTTGGATGTGGTACGATATTAAATCCAGGAACAATTGTTGGAAAAAATTCAAATATTTATCCACTATGTTCTGTTAGAGGAGTGGTACCAGAAAATAGTATTTACAAAAATGAAAAGCAAATTGTGAAAAAAAGATAAAAAAGAAACCATATCAATTATGCTAAAGCAACATAATTGATATGATTTCTTTTTTTACTACATAGATTGATTTCCAGGAATGAAGTAATCAACTACACCATAGATTAAAGCACCAATAATGGCAGCCATCCAAGATATGGAATATCCTGCTACAAAAAATTGTGTTACATATAAAACAATAGCTGCTAATGCAAAACCTACAAATCCCTTACCAAAAGGACTAGCATGTAAGCCAGTAAATTTGATAACTAAATAATCAATTATTGTTAGGACGATTGCAGCAATTGCTAAAGTCCAAAAACTATTAATTGTAAATCCAGGTGTAAAGAATGCAGTAATTGCTAATACGACAGCGGAAGCAACTAATCTACCAATTATTTGCCAAACACTAGAAGTACCGCCTTTTACTTGACTTCCTTGAGCTTCTGACATAAGTCTAACCTCCTTAGAATAAAAATTTCTTCATGTAAATTTTTTAAGGTTACAACATTATTATTCTCAAAAAAAAAAAAATTATTCAAAAAAATACGTATAAGAAAGTTAAAATTTGTAAAAAATAAAATTAAAAAGTAAAAGAAGAAAAAGTGGGTGGATTGATGTTAATTACATTTTTTAGAGCCATTATTTTATATATTATTGTTCTAATTGTTATGAGATTGATGGGGAAAAGAGAAATTGGGCAATTACAACCTTTTGAATTAGCTATTTCTATTATGATAGCAGATTTGGCTTCCATACCAATGACAGAAATAGGAATTCCAATTTCAAATGGAGTTATTCCTATTTTAGGACTTTTGGTCATGCATTTGACTATCTCTGTTATTAATATGAAAAGCTTAAAAGCAAGAGAAATAATATGTGGAAAACCTAATATTTTAATCTATCGAGGAAAAATTAATGAAAAAGCATTAAGAAAAGAAAGATTTACCATCAATGAACTAGAAGAAAGATTAAGAGGAAATAATGTAGTAAATTTGGGAGATGTAGAGTATGCTATATTAGAAACAAGTGGACAAGTCACAGTAATTCAAAAGCCAGAAAAGAGAACAACGATACCAGAAGATTTTCAAATTAAACCAGAATATGAAGGAATTCCATATGATTTGGTAATTGACGGAAAAATTATGGAAAAGAATTTAAAAGCAATAGGAAAAAATTATGCCTGGCTTAAAAATCAAGTGGAAAAATTTAATATAAAGCCAGAGGAAGCTTTAGTAGTAACAGTAGATGGAAAGGGACAGATTTTCTGCCAGAAAAAAGAAGAAGCTTAAGAGAGGGCATTTTAAATTAATCTTAAAAGAAAATTAAGGCAATGTTGTTAACTTAAGGGGAGAATACTAAAAAAATAAATGGGAGTTTTAAGATGTTAAAAGAAAGTATTATTTGTATTATTATTGTGATTGCTATCATTTTTGGAAATAATACAACACAAAATTATACGAAAGAATCAGTAAGCCAATTATCCAGTGGACTTATGACACTAAGAGGAAAGTTAGAACAAGACGAAGTGAAAAATGAGAAGGTACGAGATGAAATAGAAGCAATTTATAAACAGTGGGAAGAAAGACATGATAAGTTAGCTTATTTCATTGAACATGATGAATTAGAAAAAGTTGAGACAGAATTAATTGCTATAAAAAGTTATATAGAGACACAAGATTACGAAGAATCCATTAGTGAACTAGATAAAAGTGTTTTTATTTTGAAACATATTGAGGATAAATATGCATTTAATTTGCAAAATGTATTTTAAAAAGAGTTAAAAAATAAGTTACATCCCATGTCTTCTGTTCAAGGGAACAAATATGATTTTTTATACCTTGAACAGAAGACATGGGATGTAACTTATTTTTTGATTTTTTGAAATTAATCCTTTTTATTAATTTCAGCATATTTTTTTAATTTTTCATAAACTAAATAATTAATAGTACCAGCTGGAAAATGTCCATCACGGTCTTTTTTACCTGCTGGAACACCAGTTAGAACTTCAATTCCCTCTTCTATTGTTGAAACAGAATAGATATGGAATTGTTTATTTTTTACAGCATTTACAACTTCATCTGATAATTGTAGATTTTCAATATTTTGTATTGGTATCATAACACCATGAGAACCATCTAAACCTCGCATTTTACAAATTTGAAAAAATCCCTCAATTTTTTCATTGACACCACCAATTGGTTGGATTTGACCTTTTTGATTTACAGAACCTGTAACAGCAATTGACTGGTTAATTGGTATACCAGATAAACTAGATAACAGTCCATATAATTCTGTACTAGAAGCACTATCACCATCAACACCATTATATAATTGTTCAAAACAAATACTTGCTGTTAAGCATAAAGGAATATCTTGTGCAAACATTTCGCCTAAATAACCAGTTAAAATTAAAACACCTTTAGAATGAGAAGGTCCAGAGATTTCTACTTCTCTTTCAATATTGACAATACCACTTTTTCCAGTATAGGTGTTGACCGTAATTTTTACAGGCTTTCCAAAAGTATAGTCTCCAATTGTCATGACTGTTAAACCATTTAATTCACCAACTTGTGAACCAGAAGTATTAATTAAAAGTGAGTTTTGTTTTATCATTTCTAAATATTTAGTGTCATATTTTTTGATTCTTTCAATTCGTTCTTCCAAAGCTTTATCAATAAATTTGCTAGTTACCACTTTAGATTTTGAAAGTTTTGCCCAAGTAGCAGCTTCTCCTACTACTTGTGTCAAATTATCAAATCGAGTAGAAACCTTATGATGACTACCTGCTAATTTTGAGGCGTATTCTACTAAACGAGCCATTCCAGATTTATCTAAATGAGGCAATTGTTCATGTTCGCAAAAGCCATGAACAATTTGAGATAATTTTTGAAGATTTTCTGAGTTAATTAAGGCATCATCTTCAAATTCAACTTTTATTTTAAACAATTTCCTAAAATCAGAATCCATTGATAAAAGTGTTTGATAAATATTGGCATTTCCAATTAAAATAACTTTCAAATTTAAAGGAATAGGTTCAGGTTTTAAAGAAATTAAAACCATGGAAGAGCGTTGGTCTACAGCATTTTCAATACTTAATTCTTTTACTCTTAAAGCTTTTTTTAAAGCTTCATAACACATATTGTTAGCAAGCAAATCTTTCGCCTGAAAAATAATGTAACCACCATTAGCACGTTGCATTAGACCAGGTTTTAACATAGTATGATCTGTTTTTAAAGATCCATAATAATTTTCGTATTCTAGGGAACCGAAAATATTATGATAAGAATAATTGGAATCCATAATAACAGGAGCACCTTCACGATTGGAATTATCAATGAATAAATTAACACGGTAATTTAAACAAGGATCTACTTTTTTTGTATTAGGAGCTTGTTGAGGTTGTTGTGGTGCATTTGTTTCGTTTTCTAAAAAAGAAGGTATATTTTTTAGTACATCTTGTTTTACATCATTTAAAAAATGGTTAATTTTTTTATTTCTTTTATATTTAGATTTTAAGAAATTAATATGAGCATTTACAGTAAGTAGTGCAACATTAGATTGCCACTCTGAAATTTTTTTATCGGATTGACGCTCAATTTCTTTAATTTGATTAATTACTTCCATAATTTGTTCTTGTACTAACACAGATTTTTCTTCATATTCTTGTTTAATGGTTTCATCTAATTTTTCAAATTCTTCTTCCTCAATAGCCTTGCCTTCTACAACTGGCATCATATAAATTCCATTTTGAGCAGCTTTTACTTGAAAATTATATTTTGAGGCTTTCTGGTTTAATTTATCTAATAGAGCAGAACGTTTTACTTCAAATTCCTGTTTAATCAATGATTTTTCTTTTTCAAAATCGTCATTATTGAAGGTTTTTTGGATATCTTTTCGAATTTCTTTAATAAAACCATCCATAGAATCTTTAAATTCTCTTCCTTGACCAGCTGGCAATTCTACAGCAATTGGTTCATTTGGAATTTCAAAATTATAAATATAACACCAATCAGAAGGTGTTTTCTTTTTAGGAGCTATCTTTTCTAAATAATTTTTAGTATACATTGTTTTACCAACACCACTTGGTCCTTCTAAATATAAGTTATAGCCTTTTACATCTACCTGTAGACCAAATTCTAATGCCTTAATTCCACGGTCTTGCCCAATTCCAGATTGAATTGGCTCTAAATCTTCAGTAGTATCGAATTTAAATAGATTCATATCACAGGTCATTTTCAAATCTTTATCACTTAATTCATTTTTGTTTTTCATTTGTTTCCTCCAAAATTTTTTTCTTAGTATATCCAGTTTAGCTTATTTTATATTAGTTATAAAAAAAAGTAAAGAAAAAATTGAAAAAAAACAAAAGATGAAACAAGAGGGACAGGTCTTCAATGTTTCATTTTATTTACTAGGTAGTAATTTCTAATTATTATTTTATATAAAAATGAAACATTGAAGACCTGTCCCTCTTGTTTCATCTTTTTAACTGAACGAGCTGTCCAAATAACATAAAAACTATTGCAAAAAAATAGAATAAACTATATAATAGTAACAATTATGAATTAAAATAGACTTAGGAAGGATGTTAAAAATATGAATAAAACAAAAAGAAAAATATTTGAAACATCGATGAAACTATTTGCTGAAAAAGGATATGATGCTACTAGCATTGAAGAAATAACAGCAACAGTAGGAGTAGCGAAGGGAACGCTATACTATCATTTTTCTAGTAAAGAGGAAATCTTTAATTTTTTAGTAGAAGAAGGAATAAAACTTTTACAAAACAGTATTGATATTAAAACTGCTAAATTTACTAATTATATTGATAAAATTAAAGCGATTGTATTAATCCAAATAAAAATTGTAGCAAAATATGAAGACTTAATTACTATTTTGTTATCACAATTCTGGGGGAATGAAGCAAGAAATCAGAAGTGCCAAAAAAATATTTTAGGATATGTTAACAAAATAGAAAATATAGTAGCAGAAGGAATACAAGTAGGGCAAATAAAACAAGGAAATCCACAAGCAATTGCTTCTGAAATCTATGGATTAATTTGTTCAAGTTTAGTGTACAAAGCAAGAAGTAAAGAGGAAATAGATATCATGAAATTGTTTAAAGAATTTGAAAATACAGTAATAGAGGGGTTGAAAGTAAAATGAGAAAACCAATTCATAAAGTGCCGAAATATAAGGATTTAAAGGAAATGCTTCAAAAATCAGGAGAAATATATGGAGATAGACCAGCCTATTTATTTAAGACAGAAATACCAGAAAAATTTAAAATCATAACACATAAAGAATTTCGAGAAGATATAAATAATCTTGGAACAGCATTGATTAATATGGGATTAAAAGACAAAAGAATTGCTGTTATATCAGAGAATAGATATGAATGGGGAGTAGCTTATTTTGCTACAGTAACAGGAACAGGAATTGTAGTACCACTAGACAAGGCATTACCAGATAATGAAATAGAGAGTTTAATTATACGTTCAGAAGTAGAGGCTATTTTTTATTCTACTAAATATAACAATATTATGAAGGAAATAAAAGAGAAAAATAATAGTCAGATAAGATATTTTATTTCTATGGATTTAGAAGAAGAAAACAAGGGAGTTTACTCGCAAAAAGAATTGATAGAAGAGGGAAAGAAATTAATTGAAGAAGGAAACAGAGAATTTTTAGAAGCCCA
>CAPBNZ010000021.1:6361-16630 GCA_948585895.1 uncultured Clostridia bacterium
GAGAATGAGAAAATGGGAATTATGTTATTTACATCAGGAACTACAGCTATGTCTAAAGCAGTTATGTTATCACATAAAAATATTTGTAGTAATTTATTTGATATTGCTTCTACAATAAAAGTAGATGAAAACGATGTATTTTTATCATTTTTACCATTACATCATACCTTTGAATGTACAACAGGATTTATTTATCCAGCTTCAACAGGTTCAGCCATTGCTTTTTGTGAAGGCATTAGGCATATTGCGGATAACATTAAAGAATATCGAGCAACAGTTATGGTTTCAGTACCAATTCTTTTTGAAAATATGTATAAAAAGGTAATGAAAAATATCGAGAAAAAAGGAAAATTAGAAACAGTAAAAAAAGGAATAAAAGTCAGTCAATTTTTACTAAAATTAGGAATTGATATTAGAAGAAAGTTATTTAAGGAGATTCATGATAATTTAGGAGGAAGGTTAAGATTATTTGTAGCAGGAGGAGCAGCATTAGACCCTGAAGCAGAAAAGGGATTTAATGAATTAGGTGTTGCTATGTATCAAGGTTATGGCTTAACAGAAAGTTCACCAGTAATTAGTGCAGAAGATGATAAATATAGAAGATTAGGATCGATTGGAAAAGCTTTTCCAAGTTTGGAGGTAAAAATAGTAGCACCAAATGAAGAAGGAGTAGGAGAATTAGTTGCAAAAGGACCATCTATTATGCTAGGATATTATAATAATGAAGAAGCAACTAAGGAAACAATAGATGAAGAAGGATGGCTACATACAGGAGATTTAGCTAAAATTGATAAAGATGGATATATCTTTATAGCAGGAAGAAAAAAATTTGTAATTGTTTTAAAAAATGGAAAAAATATTTATCCAGAAGAATTAGAAACTTTAATTAATAAAATAGAGGGAGTCAAGGAAAGTTTTGTTTATGGAAAGTTAGAAGATGATGGGGATTATAAAATTTGTGCTAAAATTGTGTATGATAAAGAATTAGTAGAAGATATGTATGGAACTTTAGGTGAAGAGCAACTAAGAGAACATATTTGGCAAGAAATTAAGAAGGTAAACAAGACAATGCCAGCTTACAAATATATTAGGGAAATTAGCATAACAGATAAAGAGTTAATAAAAACAACAACACAAAAAATTAAAAGATTTGAAGAAATAAAAACCGTGTAATTGAAAAGTCTTTCTAAAATTAGCATAAATGATGAAAGCAATGGCAATCATTTACCAAATTCTAAAATGAAAGTTATAAAAGGTCTTGTTTTTCGAAGATTATTATGACTTTCGTTTAGCATTTAGCCAATCTACTTTACCCTCTAGGTTCACAATATTACTTATCCAAGAGGAATTATTAATTTTATTATTGTCGAAAAATAAAAGATGTAACAATTTTGTAATAAAATTGTAATATAAAAATAAAATAAAATACAACAAAATCTCTTGTAGTTTTTTGTTTGTTCATGTATAATAATATGTGAAAAGGTAGAAAGCAAATATGCGTAAGATAAAAGGAGGTACATTACGATGTCAAAATCAGGCATAGTAAATGTGAGAATGGTTATCACAGAGGAAAAAATATTATCCAATATAGATAAAATACAAAAACTAATTAATCCTAAAAGTAAAAAGCAAATTGTACAATTAGAAGATGACTCATACTTTAAAGATTTAATTGAATCAGTAAAAACATATTTAATAGAATATCCAAAAAAGAAAAACTTCCCAATAAGTGTATATAAAGCATCTTATGGATTAGTAGAATATGCCACAAACCAATTTGAAGAAAATACAAAAAAAATAGAAGAATTAATAAGACAAAGAGAACAAAACATAGCAGCAGCAGGACAACTAAAAGAATTATTAGAATTAGTAGAAAATAAAGAAAAAATTTGGAAAGAGGAAGTAAAGAAGGCAGAAGAAACGTTTTCAGAGGATATAATAGAAACTTTAACAATTGTAGGAAAAGCAAAAGGAAAAAAATCAGAAAACTATCAAGATGCTATTAAATTATTAAATGCTAGAATTAATAATTTAGAAACGAACTTACATATTGAAATTGATATGGAAAGAATAGAAGATAGATCAAAAGCATTGAGTTATATTGGAATTGAAATAGCAGATGCTCTAAAATCAATTCCAACGCCAGCCGAAGAATTGGAAATAAAAGTAGCAGAAGAAGAACCACAACAATCAGTAATAGAAGAGCAACAACAATATGCACAGCAAATGACATTTGAAGCAAAACCAAGTTTATGGCAAAGAATTAAAAATAGTAAATTTGTAAGAGCAGTAAGAGCAATTACAAAAATTAAAATTGTATTGGATTATTCTGATGCTCTTCCAGAAGGTAGAGGAGAGAATAATTTATCATAATAGAAATTCCACATTAAGGAGAAATCCGTTAGTGTGGAATTTGACTTTTTTAAGGAAATATAGTATAATACAAAACAGCGATTAGCAATGTAAGATATTGCTAGAGAATGAGATTTTATTATTAAGTAAAAAATGTATTAAGAGAAAAAATATTGTGAATAATAATGTTGATTAGATGGATAAGAGATTTTACTATATTAAGAGAGAGAAATAAAAGTATAGTAATTAAACTCTATTTCTTGTTACATATCAATAAATTAGGTTAAATTAGCTTGACACATTTGCAAACTAATTTTTCTTGTTGATAAATTGTCAAATTTCTTGAAGAAATAATTGAGATACACAAAATTTATACAATCAAAAATGTTTAAAAAAAGAGGTTTGTCTACTATTTATTAATAAAATCAATAGACAAAAAAGAAGAGAGGAGATTTTATGGCAGAGGAAAACTTAGATAATAAGCCAAAAAGAAATTTTGAAAAAAGAGAAAGAACAACAAAAAAAAATAATCAAGAAGGAGTAAAGACAACAAGACCCTATCATAAAAGGAGTAATAGTAATCAAAACAATGGAAAAGAGAAAGTAGTTTCCACAAAAAAAGCAGAAGATGTGGATACAACAAGTACAAAAACTACAATAGAAAAGAAAAGAAGAAATATGAATAATAGAGGCAGAAAAGTAGCAAAGAGCAACAATTTATTCAAAAATTCGAAATTAAAAATTATTCCATTAGGAGGACTACATGAAGTAGGAAAAAATATTACTGTTTTTGAATATGAAAACGAAATAATTGTAATAGATTGTGGATTATCTTTTCCAGAAGATGACATGTTAGGAATTGATTTAGTAATCCCAGACATCACTTATTTAGAAAGAAATGTAGATAAAATAAAGGGATTGATTATAACACATGGACATGAAGATCATATAGGAAGTGTACCATATTTATTAAAGAAAATAAATATACCAATTTATGCACCAAGATTAGCAGCTGGATTAATCAGAAACAAACTAGAAGAACATAAATTATTAAGAAGTACCAAACTAATAGAGGTTATGCAAGGACAAATCATAAATTTAGGAAAAAACTTTAAAGTGGAATTTATCAGAAGTTCACACAGTATTCCAGATTCTGTTATGTTAGCCATTACAACACCAGCAGGAACTATTTTACACACAGGAGACTTTAAAGTAGATTATACACCAATTGATGGAAAGATAATGGATTTTGGAAGAATAGCGGAAATTGGAAATCAAGGAATTCTAGCCTTAATGTCAGATAGTACAAATGCAGAGAGAAAAGGATTTACCATGTCAGAAAGCTCCATAGGAGAAGTCTTCGACAAACTATTTTTACATTGTACGAAAAGAATTGTAGTAGCAACTTTTGCTTCTAATGTTCATAGAGTACAACAGATTGTTAATTCAGCTGTAAAATACAACCGAAAAATTGCAGTATGTGGTAGAAGCATGATAAATATGATACAAACAGCAAGAGACCTTGGTTATATTGAATGTCCAGAAAATATATTTATTGACATTGATAAGATAAATAGTTATACAGATGAACAATTAGTTATTATTACAACAGGAAGTCAAGGAGAGCCAATGTCCGCCTTAACAAGGATGGCAGCAGGAGACCATAGGAAAGTAACAATAACACCAAATGATTTAGTCATTATATCAGCAACACCAATCCCAGGCAATGAAAAGTTTGTTTCTAAAGTAATAGATGATTTAATGCAGATTGGTGCAGAAGTGGTATATAGTTCTTTAGAAACCATACATGTTTCGGGACATGCTTGCCAAGAAGAGCAAAAATTGATATTAGCATTAGCAAGACCAAAATACTTTATACCAGTACATGGAGAATATAGACAATTAATTGCTCATAGTGAAACGGCACAAAGTATGGGAATTGATAAAGATAATATTATTATGTTATCAAATGGTAGAGTCTTAGAAATTAGTGAGGAAAGTGCAGAATTGACCTCTTCTGTTCCAAGTGGTAGAGTATTAGTAGATGGTTTAGGTGTAGGAGATGTTGGAAGCATTGTTTTAAGAGATAGACAACATTTATCACAAGATGGACTAATTGTTATTGTATTAACGATGGATTCTTCAACAGGAGAAGTAGTAGCAGGACCAGATGTTATATCTAGAGGTTTTGTTTATGTAAAAGAATCTGAAAATTTAATGGATGATGTAAAATCTGTTGTAAGACATGAAATTAGAAAATGTGAAGAAAGAGGTATTACAGATTGGGCAACAATAAAGTCGGCCACAAGAGAGAACTTGAGAGATTATATCTTTATGAAAACGAAAAGAAATCCAATGATTATTCCAATTATAATGGAAGTGTAAAAGGGAAACAATGACAAACAAGGAACAATTGCAATAAGCAAAAATCGGTCAAAAGAAACAATTAAGAAAATCAAAGATAGGAGAAAAAAGAATGGATTATAAAGAGTTAGCCAATTTAATATTTCCAGAAGTAAAGGATATATCATATTATGAAGAAAGATATCCAGAAAGAGAGTTAAAAGAAGGAGCAATTGTAACGAGATTTGCTCCAAGTCCAACTGGATTTGTACATATTGGAGGATTATATCAATCTTTAATTGCCAGAAAGTTAACAGAACAAACAGAGGGAGTATTTTTTCTAAGAATTGAAGATACTGACCAAAAAAGAGAAGTAGAAAATGGAATAACAGGAATTGTAAATGCTTTAAAAGACTTTAGAATTATACCAGACGAAGGTATGATTTCAGAAAGTGAGGAAAAAGGAAAGTATGGACCATATAAACAATCGTTAAGGAAAGATATTTATCAAGCCTATGCCAAATATTTAATTGAGCAAGGAAAAGCCTATCCATGTTTTTGTACTCCAGAAGAAGTAGAAGCAATAAGAGCAAAACAAGAAGTCGCTAAAATTAGACCAGGCTATTATGGAGTATGGGCTAAATGTAGAAATCATACAGTAGAAGAAATGGCAGAAAGAATCAAAAAGGGAGAAAGTTATATTATCCGTTTTAAATCACCTGGAAGAGAAGACAGAAAAATTAAACATCATGATTTGATTAAGGGGAATGTAGATTTTCCAGAAAATGATCAAGATATTGTTATTATTAAAGCAGATGGATTGCCAACTTATCATTTTGCTCATGCAATTGATGACCATTTAATGAGAACCACCCATGTAATTCGTGGAGATGAATGGTTATCATCTGTTCCATTACATTTACAACTATTTCATGAATTGGGATGGAAAGCTCCTAAATATGCTCATATTGCACCAATCATGAAAAATGACAATGGAAATAAAAGGAAACTAAGCAAAAGAAAAGATGTGGAAGCGGCAGTTAGCTATTATGAAGAAGAAGGAATACCAGAAGAAGCAGTAAAAGAATATCTATTAAATATTGCTAATTCGAGTTTTGAAAATTGGAGAAGAGCAAATTCAGACAAGTCAATGGATGAATTTGAACTTCAGTTAAACAAAATGAGTGTGAGTGGTGCTTTATTTGATATGGTAAAGCTATTAGATGTAGGAAAAACAGTAATATCCAGAATGACAGCAGAGAAAGTATATGAAGAAGCTTATAAATGGGCAAAAAAGCATGATAAAGAATTAGTTAATATGTTAGAAGATAAAGAATATGCTTTAAAAATTTTTGGCATTGAGAGAGGAAACAAAAAACCGAGAAAAGACATTTCAAAATGGTCAGAAGTAAAAGAAAATATAGAATATATGTATGATAACAAGTTCTATGAAAGTGAAGAAGGCTATCCATATCAAGTTATTAATAATAGAGAAGATATAAAAAAGATATTAACTTTATATCTTGAGAAATATTATGAGGATTCTTTTGATAAACAAACATGGTTTGAAAATATTAAAGAATTAGCAGGAGAAATGGGGTATGCGAAAGAAGTAAAAGAATTTAAAGCAAATCCACAACAATACAAAGCACATGTTGGAGATGTAAGTACAGTTTTAAGAGTAGCACTAACGGCGAGAACAAATACGCCAGATATGTACGAAATTATGCAAATTCTAGGCAAAGATAGAATGAGCAAAAGATTTGAAAAAGCCATGAAATAATGTTACCACTATCACCACTTGTTTTAGGTTTAAATGGGGAAACATTGAAAGGAAGAAATTTTATGTATTATAATATAGGGGATATGGTAAGAACCAAAAAGCCACATCCATGTGGGAGCAAATTGTGGGAAATAACACGTGTAGGAGTAGATTTTAAATTAAAATGCGAAGGTTGTGGTCATATTGTAATGTTATCAAGAGAAAAGGCATTAAAAGCAATAACTAAAAAAATAAAATCAAAGGAAGAGGCATAAGCCCTCTTCCTTTAATTTTTTTGTTAACGAAAATGAAAGAGCTTTTTGTGCTTTTTCATTTTCTTTTTTTGGGTAACACAAGTCCTATTTTTTAAATACTCTTTTTTTTGCCGTACTTTTTTGGCACAGCGAATCCGCTTTTGTGACAAAAATCTATCTTTTACAGAGCCATCCATTCCGTCAAGAGGACAGCTTATAGGTTCTGGGCATTCGCCAGAACAATGATAAACACAAAAACAAAAGTCTTTCATAAATAAAACCTCCTAGTGTTGTGCGATTGAAAATTTACAATCGACTTATTACAAAAGTGACTATTTATATCATACACCAAAATTGACATAAAGTCAATATGGGTTATAAGATTTTTCTTTTTAATAAGTAGCTATTAATTAATAGATAGAGCAATTGAGATTTTATAAAAAGCTAAGGAACAAAATGACAAAAAATGACATATAATACAATATAGTATCAAACAAGGTACTATATTGGAGGTGACATTATCATGGAGCCACAAGAAACAATTTATTGCTATGACAACAGAGAACAAAAATGCGAAAAAAGAAAAAATTGTCTAGGAATTGTAGCAATTATATTATTAACAGCATTTGTTTTTGTAATTGGATTACTAATAGGAGCAGCTCTAGCAATTGCAATACTTCTTTCATTACCAGCAGTTATCGTTTTAGCTGTTATATTAGGACTATTATTAATTTTAACAATAATCTTAATGTTATGTAACAGAAAAAAAGAGAAAAAATGCAAATGTAAATGTAAATGCTGTTGCTAGAAATAAAAACCACCTGAAAAGGTGGTTTTTATGATGAAGAAATAATAAATTGTTCTATGTAATTCCAAACCTCATCTTGATAAATTTTTCTTTCAGAAGAAAAAGGTAAAGTTTTTATATCACCAAGAGGATTTAATTGTTTTTGCAAGTTTTTAACACTATCGTTAACTTTAGTTTTAGCAATTTTGTCAGCTTTATTTGCTAAAATTAAACAAGGTAGACCAGAAGAAATAATATAATGATACATTAATTTATCATTATCAGTAGGATTATGTCTGATGTCAACTAAGAATACAATTAAAGAGATTTCTTTTCGATGAAATAAATATTCTTCAATAAATTTCCCAACTTGTTCTTGTTCTTTTTTTGACATTTTACTATAACCATAACCAGGTAAATCAACAAAATAAAAATTATCATCCATATTATAAAAATTAATTTGACGAGTTTTTCCTGGTTCACTACTAGTTCTAGCAAGTTTTTTTCGATTTATCATGGTATTAACAAAACTAGACTTTCCAACATTAGACTTTCCGACTAAAACGATTTCAGGTAGATGATTAGCAGGATATTGATTGGGTCTAACAGCAGAAATTTCGAATTTAGGATTTTTTACTAACATAATGATGCCTCCTTTTTGAAACAAATAAGACCTGTCCCTAATGTTTCATTTTTTCTAAACCACCCATATAGGGTCTTAAAACTTCTGGAATGATGATACTACCATCTGGTTGATAATTATTTTCCATAATAGAAATTAGCATACGAGGTGGAGCAACTACTGTATTATTTAAGGTGTGTGCAAAATAATTTCCATTTTCACCTTTGATTCGAATTCCTAATCTACGAGCTTGTGCATCTGTTAAATTAGAACAGCTTCCAACTTCAAAGTATTTTTTTTGTCTAGGACTCCATGCTTCGACATCACAAGATTTAGCTTTTAAGTCTGCTAAGTCGCCGCTACAACATTCTAATGTCCTAACAGGAATATTCATACTTCTAAAGAATTCTACTGTATATGACCACATTTTATCATACCATTCCCAAGATTGTTCTGGTTCACAAACAACAATCATTTCTTGTTTTTCAAATTGGTGAATTCGATACACACCACGTTCTTCCATTCCATGAGCTCCCTTTTCTTTTCTAAAGCAAGGAGAATAAGAAGTCATGGTGTATGGCATATTTTCTTTTTTCAAAATTTGATTTTTAAATTTACCAATCATAGAATGTTCGCTTGTACCAATTAAATATAAGTCTTCCCCTTCTATTTTATACATCATGGCATCCATCTCTTCAAAACTCATAACACCAGTTACTACATCAGAACGTATCATAAATGGAGGGATACAATAAGTGAATCCTTTGTTAATCATAAAATCTCTAGCATAAGTTAAAACAGCAGAATGTAATCTTGCTACATCTCCCATTAAATAATAGAATCCATTTCCAGCTACTCGTCTGGCACTATCTAAGTCGAGTCCACCAAGAGATTCTAGTATTTCACCGTGAAAAGGAATCTCATAAGCTGGAACAATTGGCTCACCATATTTTTGCACTTCTACATTTTCACTATCGTCTTTTCCAATAGGAACAGATTTATGCATAATGTTAGGAATTTTCATCATGTTAGATTTCAATTCTTCAGCATATTGATTTTCTAATTTTTCATTTTCTTCTAACTTTTGATTAATTTGGTTTACTTGCATTTTTACTTTTTCAGCTTCTTCTTTTTTTCCAAATTTCATTAGATTACCAATTTCATTGCTAAGAGCTTTTCTTTCTGCTCTTAAATTATCGCCATTTAGTTTAGCTTCTCTATTTTTTACATCTAAGCGAATTACTTCATCAACTAAAATTAATTTATCGTCTTGAAATTTTCTTTTGATATTTTCTTTTACAATATCAGGGTTTTCTCTTAAAAATTTAATATCAATCATTTTTATTATCTCCTTTGTTGTATTTAGGGAAATGTTTGAACATTTGAGTCCATAGCATAACATATTTTCGCATTTTTTAATGTATATTTTTTAATTTATTTTTTGTGTATAGTCCTTTGACAATTCTTCACATAATTCAAATCTAAGCTTTTGACCAGTGATATTATCAGGTCTTTGAGGAAGTTGTTCTAAAAACATTTTTTCTCTTCTTACCCATATCTTGGCATCCTGTCTTTCATATAAAGGTTTGTAAATTACCATCCTTTCTTTTGTTTCGGAGTCTAATGCGATATCTTCTATAAAATAGTAGTTTCCTTTGAAATGTCTATAAACTTTGCCAATTTGTACTTCTTCCATTTTTAAATTCTCCTTTCACTATTTAATGAGGCAATTATACTATATTTTCTAATAATTGGCAAGAAATTGGGAAAAATAAAAATAGAGAAATGATTGAAAAAAATATATTGAGGTTAATAAATAGGAAACGAAAAGTTATCTTATTATGGATAGAAAAGATTTCAATGTTGACATCCTAAGTTAATAGTGTTGAAGAAGATTCAGAGAGGAGAGAAAAAAATGTTTTTTGAAATGGTAAGGTTTATTTTATATTCTGGACTCATTGTATTAATTGCAAAATATATCTTAGTTATAACTTTAAGAAAATTAGCAGAAAATCTAAATTTAAAACCCAAAACGGTAGGAAATATTGCAGGATATGCTACTTCTATACCAGAACTTTTAACAATTAGCATTTCTAGCATAAATGGATTGATAAGTACAAGTATATTTAACATATTAAGTTCCAATGTA